>JBAUHP010000083.1:0-5894 GCA_049680345.1 Albidovulum sp.
CGGGTTTCGCTGACCTATACATCGGCAATCACCCATACATTGACCTCAACCGAAAACGGCACACCGACGGGAAGCTTTGAAACCGAAGTGCCTCAATCGCTTGATCTGGCATTCCAGACCGGCATCGCGCCGGACACTTTGTTGTTTGGCTCGGTGCGCTGGGCGGAATGGTCGGCTTTTGATATCAGCCCCGCCGCCTATCTAGGCTTGGTCGGATCACCGCTTGTATCTTACCAATCAGACCGGGTGACGTTCAACATCGGTCTGGGGCGGCGTTTCAATGAAACATGGTCGGGTGCGGTTACCGCATCGCATGAGGCATCGAATGGCGACATCACCGGCAATCTTGGCCCGACCGACGGATTTACCAGCCTTGGCCTTGGCCTGACCTATACCAAGGACAACTTCAAGATCACCAGCGGGGTGCGCTACATCAGGATCGGTGACGCGACCACAGGGATCACCGCAAGATTTACCGATAACGACGCGGTCGCGGCGGGTATCAAGCTTGGGTATTCTTTCTGATTTCACGGGCTGACTGCAGGGGCTGACCGCAGGGGGCCACCAAAAGATTAGATCAAAGACGCGAATGGCCTGGCATCAGTCGGGCCATTTTCATTTGATGCCCCTCGGGCATCCGGGCTTTGCAGGCCGCTCGCCCTAAAGAAAACCCGTGAAATCCGGCCCGCTTGACGTTAAGCACAGCAAACCGAACCAAAACAGCAAGGCGCGCGTGACAATGATTTATGATGGGGCCACTTCCTGGAACTCAACCCAAGACAAGCGCGTGCTGCTGTTTGGCATGTCGGGCCTGGGCAAAACCCACATCTCGAACATCTTGCGCGATCAGGGCGAATGGTTTCACTATTCGGTCGATTACCGCATTGGCACCCGCTACATGGGCGAACATATCGCCGATAACTTCAAGCGTGAGGCGATGAAAATTCCGCTCTTGCGCGATCTGTTGATGACGGATTCAGTCCATATCAGCTCAAACATCACCTTCAACAATCTCGCCCCCCTCTCGACCTATCTGGGCAAGCCGGGCGACCCGGACAAAGGCGGCATTGCCTTTGGCGAGTATCTGCGCCGCCAGAACCAACACCGTCAGGCCGAGGTGGCAGCCTTGTCCGACACCCCCGCCTTCATCGAACGCGCAGCCTCACTTTACGGCTACAGAAATTTCGTTTGTGACAGCGGCGGTTCCATCTGCGAGGTTCTGGATCCGGACGATCCCTCGGACCCATTGCTCAAGACCCTGACCGATAATCTGCTACTGGTCTGGATCAAAGGATCTGAAGCGCACCGCGCCGAATTGATCCGCCGCTTTGACCGCGCGCCCAAGCCCATCTACTACCAGCCCGAATTCCTCGCCCGCGTCTGGGAGGCCTATCTGGAACAAGAAAACCTTCCCGAAGCCCGCGTCGATCCCGATGCGTTCTTGCGCTTTGCCTATGCGCGGCTTTTGGACCACCGCCAACCGCGCTATCAGGCAATGGCGCGGCACGGCGTGACAATCAGCGCCGAAGAGGTCGCACTGGTGCGCAATGCCGCCGAATTCGAGACCCTCATCGCCCATGCCCTTGAGGCCAGAACCCCAACCACCTAAATCTTGCCACCTAGACCAGTCCGCTTGCATCCGGCAGCGAAGGAATTGAACATGCCAATCACCTTGCCCGAAAACCTGCCCGCCTTCGAGGTGCTTACCAAGGAAGGCGTCATGGTAATCTCGCCGGACCGCGCCGCACACCAAGACATCCGGCCTTTGCGCATCGGGCTTTTGAACCTGATGCCGAAGAAAATTCAGACCGAAAACCAGTTCGCCCGGTTGATCGGTGCAACCCCTCTGCAAATCGACTTTCATCTGATCCGGATGAGCGAACATGAAACGAAAAACACCGCCTCGGAACATATGGCGGCCTTTTACCGCCCGTTTGCCGAGGTCCGCGATGAGAAATTCGACGGCCTCATCATCACCGGCGCCCCGATAGAGCATTTGCCCTTCGACCAAGTTACCTATTGGGATGAGCTGCGTGAAGTGATGGACTGGACCCAGACCAATGTCCATTCGACCTTCGGCGTTTGCTGGGGCGGGATGGCGATGATCAACCATTTCCACGGGGTCCAGAAACACATGCTGGATCACAAGGCTTTTGGGTGTTTTCGCCACCAGAACCTTGCCCCTGCCTCGCCTTATCTTCGCGGCTTTTCGGATGATTTCATCATCCCTGTCAGCCGCTGGACCGAGATGCGGCAAGATGAAATCGACGCGGCCCCGGCGCTTAGAACGCTCTTGGGCAGCGACGAGGTTGGGCCTTGCCTTGTCGAAGACGCCGCCCATCGCGCGCTTTATATCTTCAACCATTTTGAATATGAATCGGGCACCCTCAAAGAGGAATACGACCGTGATGTAGCCGCAGGCGGCAACATCACCGTGCCCCGTGATTACTACCCCAATGATGACCCCACGGCCCGCCCTCTTAACCGCTGGCGCAGCCATGCGCATCTCTTGTACGGCAATTGGGTGAATGAGATCTATCAGACCACGCCGTTTGATATCACCAATATCGGCACATAACCCCCGGCCCGGCTTTGGCACTCTTTGCCAAGGATTGCGCTTTTCGCTGCAATGACCATATTCAATTCAGCTAATCAGGAGTGTGACATGGCCGATACCATCCCCGATGCGATCCCTTTCGTCGGCGATATCACCGCCTATCTTGATACGGAGGCACCGTCCCCGATCCGGAAGGCGCTGGAGCAGGCGGGCAAAGACGACATATTGGCCAAATCCTACCCCTATCGCGAAGAATTGGGCCGCAAGGATTACGACAAGCAGATGAAGGCACTGCAGGTCGAGCTGGTCAAAATGCTGTATGATCTGCGCCATACCGGCAAGAAACTTGTGGTGATCTTTGAAGGCCGCGATGCGGCGGGCAAGGGCGGCGCTATTGAGCGGATGCGCGAAAATCTGAACCCGCGTTCAAGCTATATTGTGGCCCTGCCCAAACCGACCGAGCGTGAGGCAAGCCAGTGGTATTTTCAGCGCTACATCGACTGGCTGCCCGCCGCGGGTGAAATCGCCATGTTCGACCGTTCGTGGTATAATCGCGGGGTCGTTGAACATGTCTTTGGCTTTTGCACCGATGATCAGCGCAAGCTGTTCTTCCGGCAATTACCCGATTTTGAAAAGATGATCGTTGATGAGGGCACGATATTGGTCAAGCTCTGGCTAAACGTCGGGCGCGCCGAACAGTTGCGCCGGTTCTTGGCGCGTGAGAAAGACCCTCTCAAACAGTGGAAACTCAGCTGGATTGATGTCGAAGGTTTGAAGAAATGGGACGCCTATAGCGCAGCCATTGCCGAGACGCTGAAAAAATCCCATTCCAAAACAGCGCCTTGGACGGTGATCCGGGCCGATGACAAGGCCCGCGCCCGCATTGCCGCCATCCAGACCGTGCTGAACGCGGTCAATTACCATGGGCGCGACAAAGGTGCGATCGGCAAGGTCGACGATAAAATCTGCGGCGGCCCCGGAATGCTTGATGGCTAAACAGGGTTACCATCACGGCAATCTGCGCCAAGCACTGATCGACGCCACCTTGACCTTGATCGAGGCACAAGGCCCGCAAGGCTTTACCTTGTCGGATGCGGCCAAGACGGCAGGCGTGACCCCGGCGGCGGTCTACCGGCATTTCGCCGGCCGCGAGGATCTTATCGCAGAATGCGCGAGGCAGGGGTTTGAGGTTTTCGCCGATCTGATGGAACATGCCTATAACGGCGGAAAACCCTCGGCGCTGAAGGCGTTTGAGGCGACGGGGCGCGCCTATCTTGCATTCGCGCGGAAATTTCCGGGCCATTACATGGCGATGTTCGAAAGTGGTCTGTCGATGAATCGCAACCCCGATCTGGCACGGGTGTCGGACCGCGCCCAGGGCGTTCTGACCCGCGCGGCGGAATCCTTGTCAAAAGATATCCCCGCAGACCGCCGCCCACCGGCCGCGATGTTCGCGGCCCATATCTGGGCGATGAGCCACGGGGTGGTTGAACTTTTCGCGCGTGGTGCGCCGGGGTCGCGCGCCCCCTTCCCGCCCGAAGATCTGCTTGAAGCGGGTATTGGCATCTATCTGCGCGGCCTGGGCCTTGTGCCCCCAGATGTCTGACCCGCGATCACCATAACCCGTCACTGCGCGCCTAAACCTGTGAGATCAATCGCCATTCAGCGCATTGAAGTTTTTGCCATTGCGGATCAACTCCTCCCAGATCGGGGCCGGCTCCCAGAACCGATCAGCGCTTGTGGTGAATTTGCGCAAATCATTGCGCAGGCGCAAAAGCCCGGCCTCATCCGCCTCTTGCATCGGGCCGCCGCGCCAGCGTGGAAACCCTTGCGCAATCGCGACCAGATCGATGTCCGAGGGGTTGACGGCGCGGCCTTCAACAATCGCCCAAGCCCCCTCATTGGCCAATCCGGCCAGCAAGCGGCGCTGGATATCGCCGGGCGTCAAACTCTGGCGTGGACGCAGCCGGTCAAGCTCTGCCGCGACCGCCGGATCCGCACGGGTCTCTTGGGCCTTGGTGTCGTAATGGTGGTAGCCAAAGCCGCTTTGCCGCCCCATGCGCCCTTGCCCGACCAGCCATTTTGACAAGGCCTGCCCAACCGGGGACGCAAGGCAGCCGCGCCGACGCTGCGGGCGGGCGTAAATACCGTGCTCAAGCCCGTATGCATCGCGCGTCTCATAGATCCCAAGCGACATGCCGTAAGCGCGGCAGGCGCGATCAACCTCATGCGGAGTGGCCCCCGCCTCCAGACAACGGTCCGCCGCATCCAACGCTGTTGTGCGCAGCCGCGCGCCCATGAAACCTTGCGCCGGGGCATGGCGAAGCAGCCGCCAGCCCAACAGCTTGGCCAAGAGATGCAAGGTGGCAATCGGCGCTTGGCGCAAACCCGCCCCACTGGCCACTTCTATGAGGTTTTGCTGGCGCACAGGTTCGCACAGATAAAGGCTGATATGGCAATCACTGCGCCCCGATGCCGCCGCCAGCTCTTGCGGATCAAACCCGTCGGTCACGCTGAAAATCGGCTTTTCCGCGGCCATTTCGGCACCGATCTGCGCCAATATCCGCGATTTGTAGGCAAGCACTTCCGGCACCGCCTCGATCACCAGATCCGCACTCGCGACCGCCGACAGATCTTGCGCCGCCTTCAGCCGCGCCCAATCATTCATGCGCTTTTCCGCCGTGATCTCACCGCGCTTTTGCGCAGCGTCCTGGCCACGCGCCACCCGCGCGAGGGCCTGTGCCAAGGCATGTTCATTGGCCTCAATCAAGGTCACGTCCAGGCCCTGCTGCAAAAGTTCCGTGGCCAACCCCGCACCAATCGCCCCGCCGCCAACAACCGCCACCGCCTCCAGCGCGGGGGCTGATCCTTGCGGTTTTGGCAGCGATTTCGCCCCCCGTCTTTCGGCCATGAAAACATGGCGCAAGGCGCGCGAATGGGGGGTGTTGGCAAGGTCGGTGAATGCCGCGCGTTCAAAGGTCATGCCTTCGTCCGTGGGCAGCAAAACCGCCGCCTCGACGCAATCGACAATCCTTGGGGCGGCCAGATCATGTGGCGCGTGACGCGCTTTGCGCGCATTATCGACCGCGTCAAGATAGGCGCCCGGCTCGTGCAGGCCGGGCTGGTTGCGCAAGGCGGCAATCGGCAAAAGCCGCGCGCCCGTTACATGATCGCGCGCCACTTCTTGCGCCGCTTCGATCACATCGGTGAACACGATCTTGTCGATCACCCCCAATGCCACGGCGGTTTCGGCACTGATCGGCGCGCCGGTCAGCATCATCTCAAGGGCCGGGGCCGCACCGATCAACCTTGGCAAACGCTGGGTGCCGCCCGCACC
>JBAUHP010000084.1:0-8863 GCA_049680345.1 Albidovulum sp.
GGCGCCAAAGTGCAGTTTTCCAGAATCGTCAGATGCGGGAACAGGTTGAAATGCTGAAACACCATCCCGACCTCTGAGCGCACTTTGTCGATGTTCTTGAGGTCATTGGTCAGCTCTGTCCCATCGACGATGATCTTCCCGGACTGATGCTCCTCAAGTCGGTTGATACAACGGATCAGCGTTGATTTGCCCGAACCGGACGGACCGCAGATCACGATCCGCTCCCCCTTGTTCACTGTCATATTGATATCGCGCAATACATGGAATGCGCCGTACCATTTATTCATGGCGTCAATCTGAATGGCGATTTCGTCACTGACCTGCATCATGCTGGCCTCGCGGTTTTTAGCGGGTTCAGACATCATAGAACTCCTTAGCGGTGATCGCGCTTGAGCTTGTTTTCCAGGTACATGGAGTACCGCGACATGCCAAAGCAGAAGATGAAAAAGATAGCGCCGACGAAGATATAGGGCTCCCAGTAGATGCCCTTCCAGTTGATATCGGCACGCACGATCGCTGTGATCCCCTTCAGCGGGTCCGCCAAGCCGACGAAAGCGACAAGGACCGTATCTTTGAAAAGACCGATAAACGACGACACGATACCGGGGATCGAGATCTTCAGTGCTTGCGGCATGATGATCAGTCGGTGCGCCTGCCAGTAATCAAGGCCCAGCGCATCGGCAGCTTCATACTGGCCGCGCGGCAGGGCGGCCAAGCCGCCCCGCACGACTTCGGCAATATAGGCCGCCGAGAAGAGTGTTACCAAAATCACGACCCGAAGGATCAGGTCAAAATTGGTGCCTCTGGGCAAGAAATACTGCAAAAGCAATGATGCGGTGAACAGCATGGTGATCAGGGGAACACCACGGCAAAACTCGATAAAGCCGACGCAAAGTGACTTGATCAGCAACATGTCGGACTTGCGGCCAAGCGCCAGCAAGATGCCCAGTGGCAAGGATGCCGAAATCGCCGACACACCGATGACAAAGGCCAAAAGGAAGCCGCCGAACTGATCACTGTCGATCTTACTCAACCCGATCGGGAACGCGCCATGCATGAGGGCCGTCGCATCCGATTGGATCAGCAACCACCAGACCACGGCATTCGCAACCCCCAAAGCAACCGTCAAGAACACGCCGAAATGCGGCTGCAAAAGCTTCATGGCCAACACCAGCACGCCAAAGCCGAGCAGCGTGTTGATCGGCGCCCAGACCGATCCGCCCCAAAGCAGAAAGAACATGATGGCGGGGAAAAGCGCTGTCACCAGCAAAAGCTTCTTGGGTGCCACCCAGGCAAAGGCCACCAGATGCACCATGATCACACCGACAATGATCATATGCTTGCTATCTGTGCCCATCGCCCACAAGGCGACAAGCAAAAGCAGCGAAACCACCCCGGTCATGATGGTATTGGGCACGCGCAGACCAAAATACAGCACCGGCGCGAGGGCTACGAACATCAACGCGAATGTCGTGACCGGGCGCCAGTATTCTTCGCTTGGATAAAAGCCGAAGAAGAACTGGTGCCAGCGTTCGCGGATCATCGCCCAACAAGCGCCAGACTGGCCCTCGCCCCATTTCGCGGCAATCACTTCGCGGCATTCACCAAGCGAATTGGCATCCCAGACCGAATGCAGCCACCACGGCAGCGACCCTTGGACCAGGTAGTAAAGCGCCACAATCGCCAGAACCGTCAAGATCGCGTTGAACCAGCTGGAAAACAGATTCTCGCGCACCCATTTGACAGCACCTTGTTCGGTGATCGGCGGCGCTTTTTGCGGCAGCATCTTGTCGCGGACAAAAGACATGCTCATCTCAACGCTCCTTCAATCTGACGGCGTTGTTATAGGCGTTCATGATCGCGGAGATGATCAGGCTGATAAGCAGATAGATCCCCATCATCAAAAGCATACATTCCAACTCGCGCCCCGTCTGGTTCAGGGTGATGCCACCAAGCGTGCCGCGCAGGTCAAGATAGCTGACCGCAATGCCAAGCGAGGTATTCTTGGTGATGTTCAGATATTGACTGATCATCGGCGGGATGATGACCCGCAGCGCTTGCGGCAAGACAACCAGACTCATGGTCCGGTTGGGGCGCAGGCCAAGGGCAAAGGCCGCCTCTGACTGCCCATGCGAAATTGCCAAGATACCGGCACGCACCGCCTCGGCGATATAAGTGGCGGTATAAAGAACCAAGGCAATCAACAGCGCGGTGAACGCATTGGTGATGCTCAGCCCGCCCTGGAAGTTGAAGCGCCCCAGAACCGGATATTCCAGATGAAATCCAAGCGCCCAAAGCAGCAGTATCGGCAACCCCACGATCACAATCAGGCTTTTCCACCAGGTTGTCGGCCGCAATCCGGTGGCTTCTTGCACGCTTTTGGCGTGACGCAAGATCGCCCGGTTCGCCATGATGCCGCCGATAACGATGGCAATGAGCGCCAGATAGTTCAGGCTGACCGGAATCGTCAGAATATTAATCTCGCCCAACCCGCAGCGGCCCTCAAAAAACCGGTCACAGGCAAAAAGCGGCAATGGCATGTTGACGCCATTGTTGGTGAAGGCGACGGAATTGTTGAACATCATGCTTGCCGCCGGTTCGATACCTTCGGCGATCATTTGATCTGTCACCTTGAAAGCACCGGTCGCGGGCATGACCTCGGAAAAAACCACATAGGCCAGAAGGATCCACAACAGCAGGGGCACGTTGCGGAACACTTCGACATAGACGGTCATCAGCTTATCGACGAGCCAGTTTTTTGAAAGCCGCAAGACCCCGACAATCACCCCAAGGATGGTGGCGAAAAAGCACGCAGGGCCGGCAACCAACAATGTATTGAGAAACCCGACAATCGCGGCCCGACCATGCGAGCTGTCATTGGTATAGGGCACCAGATGCTGGCCAATATCGTAACCGGCGCGCGTCGCCAAAAACCCGAAGTTAATATCCTTGCCCTTTTCGGCAAGATTGACCGTCAGATTGTTGATCAGCCAAGAAACCCCCAAAATCACCAGAATAAGTGCTATGACCTGAATGGTGATGGAACGATACCGCGTATCGTAAATAAGCATGCTCAGCCGAAAGGTTCCCCTCGGCGCATCTAACGCTGTTGCCATTGCTTCCCCCTGGCCTCTGTCCGATCCCGAATATCATCGGTTATGTCGAGGTCTTATGCCTCTGGCGGACAGATCGTCTTGAATTCAGTAAAAGGGCGCACCCGCAACCTGCAAGTGCGCCCTTTTTCTTCAGATCAACGGAACGGCGGCGAATAAAGCAAGCCGCCTTTGGTCCACTGTTCATTCAGGCCACGAGCCAGGCCGATCGGGGTGGATTCGCCGATATTCGCGGCAAAAATCTCGCCATAGTTGCCCGAAACAGCGATGGCGCGCTTGGCCCAATCTGCATCAAGCCCCATCATGGCGCCCATATTTTCTTCAATCCCCAACAGGCGCTTAACTTCCGGATCCTGCGTAGATCCAGCCACCTCTTCAAGGTTCGCTTTGGTGATGCCTTTTTCTTCGGCTGTTACCAATGCGTAGAAGGTCCAGCGCACGATATCACCCCAGTTGCTGTCGCCATGGCGAACAACCGGGCCAAGTGGCTCTTTCGAGATGATTTCAGGCAAGATCACATGGGCTTCAGCGTCCGGCATCGTGGCACGAACGGCCGCAAGGCCCGACGCATCCGTGGTGTAGGCCTGACACACATTGGCAAGGTACTGGCGCTGACCTTCAGCGTCATCCGCAACCGCAATCGGTGTGTAGTCGATGCCGTTGGCCTTGGTATAATCCGCCAGGTTCAGCTCTGTCGTGGTGCCGGTCTGGATACAGATCGACGCGCCGCCCAGTTCTTTCGCCGAGGACACGCCAAGATCCTTGCGGACCATGAAGCCCTGACCATCGTAGTAGTTGACCCCTACGAAATCGAGCTTGAGGTCAGTATCGCGCGAAAGCGTCCAAGTGGAGTTGCGGACCAGAAGGTCAACTTCGCCCGATGACAGCGCGGTAAAGCGTGTCTCACCCGTGGTCGGCTTGTATTTGACCTTGGTGGCATCGCCCAATACGGCCGCAGCGATGGCCTTGCACAAAGCCACGTCAAAGCCCTGATAATCGCCGTTTTCATCTGGAGCGCCGAAACCGGTCAGGCCGGTGTTAACACCACAAATCAGTTCGCCGCGCGCCTTGACGTCTTCAAGGGTTCCCGCCGAGGCAAATCCAGCCACAAGGGCCGTCGCTGCCAAGGTTCCGAGAAATACGGAGTTTTTCATTTTTACCTCTTCCTGAGTTGCCACCCGTGATGGGCGGTCTGATAGGCCGGGTTTTCCCGGCACCGTTTCTCAAGGACTGCGCGCATTGTTTTGCAAGCACCCCAAGTTCGGGCATTCTGGCACAAGCGAAGCATCCGTCAAGGATCCATTATACTTTCCTAGCGTCAACTGATTTTTTAACGCCAAAAGGAAGCAATCAATCCCTTAAGCTGGCCAAAACGCAAGATTATGTCAGCGGGACTTGCACAAGTTCCCAAAAATTATGCGCTGAAAGAAAGTCCAGACGCTTCTTTTCCGTTATGACAGAGGCTTCGTCATCGACGCCCCATAGCCGCGTTTGCCATTCCTCATCGAATCGCGACACCTGCCACAGCATTTCGGGGTCGAAATCCGGCTCGGTCGCGGCCAGCCCCAGAACCAAAGATCCGCTGATGCTGACCAGATCATGAAGCGCTGTCAGCTCAAACGCCGTGCAGGCATGAACCCGCGCCGCAAGGTTGCGCAGGCCAAGTTCGGGCTGGGCGATCGGCACGATGCCAGTGGTCACAACCAGCCGCGCATCGTACCTATGCGCCACCCAATCAAGCCAGGGATCCCAGGCCTCGGCCTGCCCTGCGACCAATTCGGTCGGGGCATCCGCGCGGTAACACAACAGATCCGACGCCCCATAGGCGGCGATCATGTCGGCCACTTCGCGAAATTGCGGTGCGACCTTATCAATCGCTGAATTGGCGGCGCGCGTCACCGGCATCAAACCCGGATCGACGGTCTTGTCGACGGCCCGCCATTCGGACGCAACCGCATCCGCCAAAGCCTTGGTCGGCAAAGAAAACCGCCGCTTGCCCGGCGTATGCAAGGGGCGATCATCCAAGATCAGCTCAAACCCCTCAGCGCTTTGCGTGACCGTCACGCTTTGCCAAAACCGCTTTGCCTTCCAGCTGCTCATGCCGCGCCCCAGATTGAATTCAGCGCCGGGATCAGTGCGGGGTAATCCGCGATGATCTGCCCCGCCCCCGCGTCAAGCAGCGCATCGGTCGGATGATAACCCCAGCCAACCCCGATGGTGCGCACACCCGCCGCCTTGCCCATCTCGATATCGAATGTCGTATCGCCGATCATCACGGCATCGCTTGCCTCAATGCCGGTATCGGCCAAGGCGCGCCATATCATCGAAGGATGCGGTTTTGACGGATGGTCATCCGCGACCTGCGCGGTTGCGAAATAATCGCCAAGCCCTTGTGACGCCAAGACATGGTCAAGCCCACGGCGCGATTTGCCGGTGGCCACCCCCAGCACAACCCCATCATTGCCGCGCAGATCGTCCAACACCTGCAAGGCTCCGGGGAACAGCCGCGAAGAAGTATCGCCGCGCAGCTGGCCAAAACTTTGCTTATAAGCCTCGACAATACCGCAGCGGACGGCGGTCGGCAGATCGGGCACCAACTGCGCCACGGCCTCATGCAGCGACAGACCGACAATCGACAAGACCGCAGCGCGCGGCGGCATCACCTGACCGGTGGCCGCAAAAGCATGGGCCATGGCGGCATGGATGTGATCTTGACTGTCAACCAACGTTCCATCGACATCGAAGATCACCAACCGTCTGGCAACGCTCATGTCTCCTCCGCGAAAGGATCGGCGGGCACGTCATTGGCGGACCATCCGACGTTCTTCCAAGTGCGGACCATATGGTCAGGCAGGGGGGCCACAAGCGTGATGCGCTTTTTGGTGATCGGATGGGTGAAGGCGATTGAACGCGCGTGAAGATGCAGCTTTTTGCTGATCTCGCCGCCCAATTGCGCGCCCCAGCCATCGCCAAGGTTTTCTTGCCCCGAACCGCCGTATTTGCCATCGCCGATAATCGGATGCCCGATCTCGGCCATATGCGCGCGCAGCTGATGGGTGCGCCCGGTGATCGGCACAAGTGCAGTCCAGGCAGCCCGCGTGCCCAGATTATCAAGCACCGCATAATCCGTGGTCGCGCGTTTCGCACCTTCGGTCTTATCGACTTTGCCCGGATGAATGGCGATCATCTTTTCGCCCTCGCCGCCCCCGCCGCGGCCCGGCGCCTTGAGCAGCCCAAAGCGGATCGTGCCCATACGCGGGTTGGGCAGACCAGCCACCGCCGCCCAATAGATCTTGCGGGTGGTTCTTTCGCGAAACGCCTCTGACAAGGCCCGCGCGATCCGGTCGGTGCGCGCAAGCAGCAAGACGCCCGAGGTGTCCTTATCCAGCCGGTGCACCAGTTTCGGGCGATCCTTAAAGCCGAATTTCAGCGCCTCGGTCAGCCCGTCAACATGGCGGTTGCCCTGCCCCGACCCACCTTGCGATGGCAAGCCGGGGGGCTTGTTCAATGCAATGATATGTTCGTCTTTCCACAACACCGCCGCCAAGATCATCTTGGCATCGGCATCGGTGACATTTTGAACGGGTTTGGCCGGGGCCTCTGCCTTGGGCAAGGGCGGCACCCGTACCTGCATCCCGGCCGCTATCCGGTTGGCGGCCTTGACCCGGCCACCATCAACCCGGATCTGGCCCGTACGGCACAGCTTTTCGATCTGGCCTTGGGTGATTTCGGGAAAGCGTTTTTTGAGCCAGCGATCAAGGCGGCTGTCGCCCTCATCCACGCCGACGGTCAATGTCATCACGCCGCTCATACCAGCACCATCCGGGTCAGCGCCATACCGGCCAACAGCGCCAGAAGTGACGCGATCACCGAGCCTGCCACATAGCCGGTCGCCGCCAGCACCTCGCCGCGCTGCCACAACGTGACCGCATCAAGCGAAAAGGCCGAAAATGTCGTGAACCCGCCCAACATCCCGGTCATCACCAACGGCGCAAAGCGCATCAGATCCTTATGCGCAAAACTCACGATCATTACCCCCATCAAGAACGAACCGAACACATTCACCGCAAGCGTGGCCCAAGGAAACCCCGCGCCGATCAGCCGGAGCGCGGCTACATTGACAAGATAGCGCGCCGAGGCGCCCAAAGCGCCACCAAGCGCCACATATGGAAGGGATTGGATCATGGGGCTTCCTCGGGCCTTCTATGGGGAAAGTCAACTCTGGCGGGCCAAAACCGATCCTTTCGCCAAGAAATCCGTTCAAGAATTGCGCTTGTCACGCTGCTTGGCAAACCAATCCACGCGCTTTTTCAACTCGCGCTCATAGCCGCGTTCAACCGGCTGATAAAGGATCGGGCGCTTCATCGTATCGGGGAAGTAATTCTGCCCCGAAAAGCCGTCTTCCGCATCATGGTCGTAAGCATAGCCAGAACCGTAGCCCTGTTCCTTCATCATCTTCGTGGGCGCGTTGAGGATATGCTTCGGCGGCGGCTCGGACCCGGTGCGCCGCGCCTCGGCCCGGGCGGCCTTATAGGCGGTGTAGATCGCGTTGGATTTCGGCGCGAGTGCGAGATAGGCCACCGCCTGCGCCAACGCCAATTCCCCTTCGGGGGAGCCAAGTCGCTCATAGGTTTGCCAGGCTTGCAGGCACAGGCTTTGCGCTTGCGGGTCGGCAAGGCCGATATCCTCAACCGCCATGCGGGTGATACGTCGGGCCAAGAACCGTGGGTCTTCGCCGCCCTCAAGCATCCGGGCGAACCAATAAAGGGCGGCATCCGGGTCAGACCCGCGCACCGATTTGTGCAAGGCCGAGATCAGGTTGTAATGCTCTTCACCCGATTTGTCGTATTTCGCCGCCCGCCGCATCAGCCTTTGCGCCAATACATCGCGCGACATCGGCTTATCAACCTTCGCTGCCGCGATCTGTTCAATCAGGTTCAACAGTGCACGGCCATCGCCATCGGCCATCTCCAAAAGCGCCTCGCGTGCCGGAGCCTCCAGCGGCAGCGCCATTTGCAGCTCTTGCTCGGCGCGTTGGGCTAGGCGTTCAAGATCAGCAAGGTTGAGGCGTTCAAGCACAATGACCTGCGCGCGCGACAAAAGCGCTGCATTCAACTCAAACGAAGGGTTTTCGGTTGTGGCCCCGACCAGCAAGATGGTGCCATCTTCCATATGCGGCAAGAACCCGTCTTGCTGCGCCTTGTTGAAACGGTGGATCTCATCCACGAACAGCAATGTCCCACGCCCCTGGGCCAGGCGCATCTTGGCGGTTTCAAACACTTTGCGCAGATCCGGCACCCCGGTGAAGATCGCGCTGATCTGCACGAAAGCGCGGTCGGTGGCATCGGCCAGCAGCCGCGCGATGGTGGTTTTGCCCACACCCGGCGGCCCCCAAAGCACCAGCGACGACAAGCTGCCCGCCGCCAGCATCGCCCCCAATGGCCCATCGGGGCCAAGGATCTTGGCTTGCCCGATCACATCCGAAAGCACCGCCGGACGGATCCGGTCGGCCAGAGGCCGAGGGGCTGCGGTTTGGCCCATGGGGCCGGGGGTGTCAAAAAGATCGGTCATAGCTGCTTTCTAGCGCCAAATGCCGGCGCCAGAAAGCATCCTGTAGCGGCGTCAGTGCAACTGCTTGGAAAAGTCCATCGATACGACCTGATTATCTTCACCCGCAAGGTTAAGAACCGGCCCCATCGCTGTCATATCCACATTCACCCGTGGCGCCCATCGCGGCCAGCTTGCCGCCA
>JBAUHP010000085.1:0-2355 GCA_049680345.1 Albidovulum sp.
GATCGCAACGCCGTTGAAGCTCTTCTGCCCGTGGGTTTCGACGAAATAGCCGCGGTCTTCAAACAGCTGGCGCGGGAACGCCTCATCAACTGATTTGATCTCTTGCAACAAGACGACATCGGGGCGGGCTTCATCCAACCACGCAGGCAAGGCTTCGGCCCGGGCCTTGATACCGTTTATGTTGAATGTCGCGATTTTCATGGCAGGTCCCCGGCGGATTTCGCCGCCATCATCGGTGGCTTTGACCGCATAGGCAAGACCGGGTGCTTTCGGGGTGCGTCAGATCGAAAAGCTGGTGCCGCATCCGCATGACGATGTGGCATTGGGATTCTCAATCACGAAACGCGCGCCGATCAATTCTTCTGAAAAATCGATCACGGCGTTGGACAAGAACGGCAATGACACGGCATCGACCAGAACCTTTTGCCCGTCACCTTCCAGGATCAGATCATCGGGTGCGGGATCATCAAGCTTGATCTCATACTGAAAGCCGGAACAACCGCCGCCCTCCACCGCCACGCGCAAAGCCTTCCCATCGCCGGAAGCTGCGTTAATTTCGGCCAGCCGCGCGAAGGCGCGGGGGGTAACTTTTGGCGGTAGATTCAATTCCATGGCTCAACCATATCATTCTTGCGACATTACGCATATATGATTGATGATAAGAGTTCACAAGAACAGGCAAAAATGACTTTGGCACCCTATGCTTGCCACCCGGAAGATACCCGGGGGCGGCTTTACCCCGAAAGCATGTCCACTTTCCGCTCACCTTTTCAGCGTGATCGCGACCGGATCATCCATTCCTCGGCCTTTCGCAGGCTCAAGCATAAGACCCAGGTCTTTGTCGAACATGAGGGCGATTACTACCGCACGCGGCTGACCCATACGATCGAAGTGGCGCAAGTGGCGCGCACGATTGCGGGCACGCTTGGCCTCAACATCGAACTGGCCGAGGCCGTGGCGCTGGCCCATGACCTTGGCCATCCGCCCTTCGGCCATACCGGCGAAGATGCTCTGGCCGCGTTGATGGCGCCCTACGGGGGCTTCGATCACAACGCCCAGGCCGTCCGCATCGTGACCGATCTTGAGCGTCACTACGCAGATTTCGACGGGCTGAACCTGAGCTGGGAAACTCTGGAGGGGATCGCAAAGCATAACGGGCCGGTGATCGGGCCGAAGGCCTCAGGCTCGCATGCCGTCGCTGATATTGCGGACATGCCCTATGCTTTGGCAGGGTTCAACGCGGGTTACGATCTGGAACTTGGCACGTTTGCGAGCGCTGAGGCACAGGTGGCCGCTGTCGCCGATGATGTGGCCTATAACCATCACGATTTGCATGATGGTCTGCGTGCCGGGCTGTTTTCCGAGGATGACTTGATGGAATTGCCGGTTACCGGCCCGGCCTTCGCCGAGGTCGACCGGCTTTATCCCGGTCTTGACCCAACCCGGCGCCGGCATGAGGCCCTGCGCCGGGTATTCGGCGTCATGGTCGAAGATGTGATTGCGGTCGCACAAAACCGCCTGCAAGCAAGCCAGCCGCAATCAGCGCAAGAGATCCGCGATATGGATGGCCCGATCATCCGTTTCTCAAAGCCCTTGTTTCAAAACCTCAAGGCGATCAAAGGCTTTTTGTTCACGCGGATGTACCGCGCGCCGACTGTGATTGTCGAACGCCAAAGGGTGACGGCGATCATCAATGATCTGTTTCCGCTGTTCTTGCACGATCCCGCACTTTTGCCGCCCGAATGGCGGGCAGATGTGGCGCGGGCGAAAGACAAGACCGAACTTGCCCGCGTGGTGCTGGATTATGTGGCAGGTATGACTGATCGGTTCGCCATTCAAGAACATGAACGGCTGATCGGGACCGGTTAGGGCATCAGCCGAAGAAAATCCCGATCACCACGATCATCAACCCGATGACCGATAAGAACATGGCGCCAAGGTTCAACACCACGGCACGCTGCAACCGCGCTTTCAACGCCTCCTCCGACAGCCCCGCTTTGCGGGCGCGGGCCACGCTGATGATACACCAGATCAGCCCCAAAAGGCCGCCAAGGGTTACCAAAGCGCCTATCCAGACCAAATTGCCCATGTCCTGCCTCCTGCGTCATTCGCGCTTCACCGCCTAGCCGGTGACGGCCTTTTGGGCAAGGGGCTTGAAGCCCGCCGGGCAAGCGTCTAGTCAAGGCGGCAAGCTTGACAGGAGACGATAATGAACGACGCATCATCAGACGCGACCTATAGTGTGACCGCCGCCGAACTGCGCCAGTTCATTGAGCAATACGAGCATCTTGAAAGCGAAAAGAAAGACATCACCGAACAGCAAAAAGAGATCATGGCCGAAGCCAAGGGGCGTGG
>JBAUHP010000086.1:0-4379 GCA_049680345.1 Albidovulum sp.
CGCTTTACGCCTTTGAGCAAGCCGATATCTGCGACCGCGCCGCCATTGATGCAATCTTGGCCAAGCACCAGCCCGATGCAATCATGCATCTGGCCGCCGAAAGCCATGTTGACCGCTCCATCGACGGACCTGCCGCCTTTATCGAGACCAATATCACCGGCACCTATGTGATGCTGGAAGCCGCCCGCGCCTATTGGACGGCCAATGGCAAACCCGATGATTTCCGCTTTCACCACATCTCAACCGATGAGGTTTTCGGTTCTCTTGGTGCCACTGGCATGTTCACCGAAGACACGCCCTATGATCCGCGCTCGCCCTATTCGGCGTCAAAGGCCTCAAGCGATCATCTGGTG
This sequence comes from Albidovulum sp., assembly GCA_049680345.1. Taxonomy (GTDB): domain Bacteria; phylum Pseudomonadota; class Alphaproteobacteria; order Rhodobacterales; family Rhodobacteraceae; genus TMP-24. The sequence goes on from JBAUHP010000086.1 coordinate 354, forward strand.
CGCGCCTGGCATGAAACCTACGGGCTTCCCGTGGTGCTGACCAACTGCTCCAACAATTACGGCCCCTACCATTTCCCCGAAAAGCTGATCCCCGTCGTAATCCTCAAGGCGCTTTCGGGCGCGCCGATCCCGATCTACGGCAAGGGCGACAATATCCGCGATTGGCTTTTCGTCGAAGATCACGCCAATGCGCTTTTGACCGTTGTGCAAAAGGGTGCCTTGGGCCGCAGCTATAATATCGGCGGAGAGAATGAGGCGACAAATCTTGAACTGGTGCAAAAGATCTGCGCCATCCTTGACGAAAAGCGCCCCGGCAATCAGGCCTATGCCAATCAGATCACCCATGTCACCGACCGCCCCGGCCATGATCAGCGCTACGCCATAGATCCGACCCGCATCCGCGAAGAACTTGGCTGGCGCCCCTCGGTCACGCTTGATGAAGGGCTTGAGCGTACGATTGACTGGTTCTTGACCCATGAAGACTGGTGGCGCGCGCTTGAAAACCGCGACGGCGTTGGCAAAAGGCTTGGGCAAGCATGAAAGCCCTGATTTTTGGCACAACCGGTCAGGTCGCAATTGAACTTGCCCGCCACGCCCCCGCATTCGGGATCAAGATCACGGCTTTGGGCCGCGACCGCGCCGATCTGACCGATCCCGCCGCCTGTGCCGCCCAAATTGCCGCAACCGACGCCGATATCATCATCAACGCCGCCGCCTATACGGGCGTTGACGCGGCCGAGGATGACCGCGCCACGGCACAGGCCGTGAACGGCGATGCGCCCGGTGCCATGGCGCGGGCGGCCGCAGCGCGCGGCTTGCCGTTCTTGCATGTCTCAACCGATTACGTCTTTGACGGCAGCGGCACCCGGCCCTGGTCCGAGGGCGATGCCGTCGCCCCTTTGGGCGTTTACGGTGCCACCAAGCTTGACGGCGAAGCGCAGGTGACCGCCGCCGGTGGCCCCCATGCCATCTTGCGCACCGCTTGGGTATTTTCCGCACATGGCAAGAATTTCGTCAAAACCATGCTGCGCCTCGGGGCCGACCGTGAAGCCCTTGGCGTTGTCGCCGATCAGCACGGCGGCCCGACCCCCGCCGCCGATATCGCCCGCGCCCTTCTGACCATGGCCACCGCCTTTTCCAAAGGCCAGGGCCAAAACGGCATCTTCCATTTTGCAGGTGCGCCCACCACCACCTGGGCGGATTTCGCCGATGCAATCTTTGCAGCCTCGTCCATGGCGCGCAAACCCGCTATCACCCGCATACCGGCCTCAGCCTATCCGACCCCGGCCAAACGCCCCGCCAATTCGGCGCTCGACTGCTCCCGGATCAAGGCGGCATATGGTATCGAACAACCCGACTGGCGCCTTGGCCTGTCAAAAGTGATCCAAGAACTGGAGAGTTAGTCCATGACCACGACAGGCCGCAAAGGCATCATCCTCGCAGGCGGATCGGGCACAAGGCTTTACCCGATCACCCATTCCGTCTCCAAACAGATGCTGCCGCTTTACGACAAACCGATGATCTACTACCCGCTATCCGCGCTGATGCTGACCGGCATCCGCGAAGTGGCCGTGATCTCCACCCCCCGCGATCTGCCGCAATTCCGCGCGCTTTTGGGCGATGGTTCGGCCTGGGGCATGCGGTTTGAATATATCGTGCAACCCTCGCCCGACGGGTTGGCGCAGGCCTATATCCTTGCCGAAGATTTTCTTGCAGGCGCGCCTTCCGCCATGGTCCTCGGCGACAACGTATTTTTCGGTGAAGGCCTGTCCACACGCCTTGGCTCTGCCGATGCCCGCCAAAAGGGCGGCACCGTCTTTGGCTACCGCGTGTCAGACCCCGAACGCTACGGCGTCGTCGAATTTGACCGCGAAGGCCGGGTTCTTTCACTGGTCGAAAAACCCGAAGAACCCAAAAGCTCCTACGCCGTGACCGGCATCTATTTCCTTGACGGCGATGCCCCCCACCGCGCCCGCGCCATCAAACCCTCGCCGCGCGGAGAGTTGGAGATCACCGATCTTCTCAACAGCTACCGTTCCGAAAACCTTTTGAATGTCGAACGTCTGGGTCGCGGCTTTGCCTGGCTTGATACCGGCACCCATGAAAGCCTGCTGGAGGCCGCTGAATTCATCCGCACGATCGAGGAACGCCAAAACCTCAAGGTCGGCTGCCCCGAGGAAATCGCCTTTGAAAACAGCTGGATAAACAGCACCCAATTGCGCGACCTTGCCAAGCCTTACCTCAAGACCCAATACGGCCGCTATCTGGCCCGGGTCGCGGATGAGGCCGAGGCATAACAAACCGCAGTTGCATTGGCGGGGCCGCCCGGCAATGATCAAGGCCGCCGCAACCAATCCTCGGGGGCCACATGGATATCGCTGCTTTGCTGATCTTTGCCGCTGCACTTTTTGTCGCCGCAGGATCGCCCGGCCCAAGTATCGCGGCTTTGGTCGCACGGGTCCTCGCACGCGGCCACCGCGATGTGCTGCCCTTTCTTGCCGCCATGTGGCTCGGTGAAGCCATTTGGCTTGCATTGGCGGTCTGGGGGCTTTCGTCACTGGCAACCACCTTCCATTCTGCCTTCATCGTCTTGAAATGGGCAGGTGTGGGTTATCTATTATGGCTTGCGTGGAAGATGTGGCGCGCGCCGGTCAATCTTGACCAATCGGCACTTCCCGCGCGTCAGTCCCCCCTCAAGATGTTTGCGGCCGGATTTGCGATCACCTTGGGCAACCCCAAGATCATGATGTTTTACCTCGCATTGCTGCCCACGATCATCGATCTGGGCCATCTGACCATGCTTGGCTGGTTGGAGCTGACCGGAACCATGCTGCTGGTTCTTGTGGCGATTGATCTGGTCTGGGTCTTGCTGGCCACACGCGCCCGGCTGTTCCTCAAAAGCCCGCGCGCGGTTCGCATGGCCAATCGCGTAAGTGCCGGCATGATGGCAGGTGCCGCCACCGCTATCGCCACACGCTAAGAGGTCAAGGCTTGCCGTTTGTGATCGTTCGCAATCTGCGAACATCACCCGCTGCTGGGTGTGATTTTGCACCACTTTCATCTTGCCCGCGCCCCGCGCCGCTCCGGAATTGACTTTTACGCCATCTCGGGGCCTATCGGTTCCATTGCTTAAAAGAATTCCCAGCCAAGGACCCGCCATGACCCCCGCCGCCCGTCTTGAAAAGCTGATCCGCGACGCCGCAACTCTGGTCTTGCCTGAAAGCCTGCGCAACTGGATCCGGGCGCAACAACGCCGCTTCAAACTGCAATCGGTCCCGGTCGGGTCGGTCGATTTCGGCGGGTTACGGCGCTTGTCCCCGATCAGCGCCATCTTCGGCAAAGACCGTGATCTTTTGACGATCGAACGCTATTACATCGAGGAATTCCTTGCCAATAACGCCGCCGATATCAAAGGCCGGGTGCTGGAAATGGGCGATCCCACCTATATCCGCCGCTTCGGCAAGGGCGTCACCCAAGAAGACGTGCTGAACTATGTCGAGGGCAACCCGCAGGCCACCATCGTCGCCGATCTGACGGATGCGCCGCATATCCCCGACAATTCCTTCGACTGCATCATCATCACCCAGACCCTGCAGATGATCTTTGACGTCGATAAGGCTATCGCCACGCTTTACCGCATCCTCAAACCCGGCGGCGTGGTCTTATGCACATCGCATGGCATGACACGGGTCGCTCGGCGCGAAGGCGTTGATGACTGGGGCGAATACTGGCATTTCACCACCCAATCAAAACGCCGCCTCTTTCACGCGCATTTCCCGCGCGAAAACACCCATGTCTCGACCGTCGGCAATGTCTTCACCTGCATTTGCAACCTGCACGGCCTTGGCGCATCCGAGATCGACAAATCCGAATTGGATATGCACGATCCGAATTTCGAGATGCTGGTGCTGGTGCGCGCCGTCAAACCCGCATGACCGCAGCGGTTTGCAAGAAAAGTGGGCACCGGTTTTCCGTCCGCAAACGGCGCACTAAAGCAACAAAAATGGCGGAGCCACGCCCCGCCAT
>JBAUHP010000087.1:0-6034 GCA_049680345.1 Albidovulum sp.
GGATCGCGGCACCGGTATTGCGCCACGCGTTCCCGGGCATCCGCGCGGCATTTGCACCGATCGAGGCGAGGCCGATGTTCGTGGCGGCAAGCCCTTGCGCGAAAGTTGGCACGAGCAACATCAGGCCAGCGCCGATCATCATCACCACGACGAACGAAATCGCGTCCCCGAGTGTTTCGACGCTGTCGAGGCTATCAGGTGCGACAGCTTCACCCGTCGCTATGGTGAAGCCAGCCATGGCAGCCACGAAAAGCGGCACGAAGGAAAAACCGATGGCGAGTTTGACCCATGCCTCGAACAGTGGCGCCGATTGTTTGAATAATGTGCAAGCCACGACCACAGGTGCGATGGCGATCAATACCGCCAACATGATCTTGGCGGCCGACAGAACGATGATGGTGATCGTCGCCATGGCGGCGGCCACAAGAAACATGACAACGCTGGTCATGGCACCGGCCAGCCAGCCGCCATTCTGGCTGATCGCCTGTCCGACATTCAGAGCTTGGGAGTAGAGATCGTCTATGCCGTCATAAAGGTTTGTGACATCACCACCTGAGAGGGAGTTGAGAATACCTGCACCAAGTTCGGCAGGAGCATTTGTCAGCGCTTCGTACGGAACAGAAAGGTTTGCGTAGATCAAAAACACATTGACCAGCACAATGCGCAGCCCTACCGACACGATTGTGGAAACCGAGAGCGGCACGGCTTGCAGACCCACATTTGCGCCTACAAGAACGACCACCAACACAGATGCGGTCTGTACAACCGGGCGTACTGCGGCAACCGTATCAGCATACGTGTCAGCTGCCACGCCCGCGACAGTGGCATCTACCAATGCCAGAACCTCAGCGATTATGGCCATCCTTAACTACCACACCGCTCCAATTGGAAGTTCTGATAGCGCTCGTTTACATCTGACCAATCGCTGCGACGGTATTTGCGAAAGACGCTGAAATCGCTGGTAGTTGCATCCTGCGCCGGTTTGCCAATTCGTTCCTGCGTAAACGCATCGAGCGACCCGAGATCATAGATGCAGCCGCAGAAGCCCTGCGACATTGCAAGCTCTCTCAGGTCGGTGCCGAAGCCCCATCGAACCGCTCCACGGAAAATCTCGTTGCCGAAAAACTCAGTGTCCGGATAGCTGAAGGTGCAGGTTTGCGGCTTCGGGAACATCAAGAGCCCTCTTGCCTGTACCTCGCGCATGAGATCGAGGAGGCGTTCTTCCTCCCCATTTTCGGTGGCAGTGACGACCTCCCCGAGCAACGTATCGTCGGGCAGGTCTTGCAAGTCTTCCGCCCAGGCACTGCCTGCCAGGGCGATGAAAACTGCAAGTGCTTTGAGTGATGTATTCAAGGGTCAGTCCTCGGCGCCGGAGAAATCAAAGAAGGAGCGTGTGCGGGCCTGCTCGGCCGCGAAATCAATGCCGTTTTGACCTTGCGCCAAGCCTTGGGCGGCATTCAGGCGCCACATCTGGCCCAGCATGTAATTCGTCTCCGCGGCCATACGCGTGTTGAGATCGATCGATTCCTTGAGCGTTTCCTGATCGCCAATCGCTTCCACCAGCCCATCGATACGCTCGATGCTCTGGGCGGCTTCCTCGTAGGAAATTTGGGCTTGCCCGATAACCATGGCATTGGCAGCCGCCAGATCGGCTATGGCAGCGCCTTGCGGGTTCCCGGCGTCGTTCAGCTCTGTGAGTTTTTCCGAGGTGAACCCCGCACTGGCCATGGTCTCGCGCATGGCATCTGCGGCGCGGCGCTCACCCATGGTGACGTCGCCATCGAGCAGATTGTCCAGCAGGCTGTCAAAATCCCCGAGTGACAGGTTGTCCATGAAACCCGATAGATCGGTGATCTTCTGGGCACGGGCACGCAGGTCCTCCACATCGTTGTAGAGGGCTGCGATTTCATTCAGGCCGGTAATTGAACCCAGGACGTCATCAAGAAGGCCCTGAATATCAGTGAGGCGCTCGATCTGGGTGCGCAATTCCTCGATTTGCTGGAGCTGGTTTTCTGCATCGCGCAGCGCGGCCTGCAGCTGCTCGATATTCTGCGCGAGGTTCGATCCATCGATCACAGGCACACCCTGAGCGAAGGCAGCGGGCGGGTGTGCCGCCATGAGAGTGCCCGCGACAATAATTGCGGCAATGCGGGTGTCAGCCCTCATCGGAATACCTCCAGAAAGTGGATTGCTCTAAGTGATCGGCGGCCTCGGTCAAACCTTGTGCCGCTTCGACTTTCACGTGGGCCGCGCGCAGACGCAGCGTCAGCGCCATGAGCCGCGCCCGTTCAGCAAGCATATAGGTGGAGCGGTCCAGCGCCTCTTTTGCGTTATCGGGCGGATCTTCACGCAAAAGCGCCGCGATTCGGGTCATGGTCTGATCAATCTGGGTGCCCATGTAGGCGCCATAGCCGACCGAGGCATCCGCCCAGTTGCCCCAGGCGGCCGAGGCACCATCGAAGCCCGCCAGTGACCCTGTCATGTCGACGCCGGTGATGGTGCCAAGATAGTCGTTGTAATAGCCGTTGATACGCCGGACGTAGGTCTGGGTTTCCTCGAAAGGAGGCACACCACCATATTCGAGAACACGGCCGGGGCCTGCATTATAGGCCGCCAGAGCGTGATCAATCCGACCGAAGCGGTTCAGTTGCGTGAGAATGTAGCGTGCGCCACCGTCCAGGTTTTCCCAAGGATCATACGGGTTCACACCGAGATCCGATGCTGTGCCCGGCATCAGCTGGCAAAAACCGCGCGCACCCACGTGGGAGACGGCTGCATTGTTGAAACGACTTTCCTGCTTGATCAGTGACTGAAACAGGATACGCCACGTCAGTGGCGTCAGACCGGCGGCCGCAACACCGGGATGACCCTCATAGCGCCGCGCCACCGTGATGATCATGCGCTCCACGTCGCTTGGCTCACCGAAGAGGCGATCGGCATCAGGATGATCTTCCTGGGCTGGGTAAGTCTCTGCAGCGCTCGCCCAGCCGGGCCCACCAGCCTCGAACCCACTCAGGTCGGTGACACCGGTGGTCTCCGCCAGGAAACGCTCATAGGCTTCAAGCTGCTCTTGATAGATATCCGCTTGTTCCTCGCGGGCATCGCGCTTCTGGCCCTGCCGCAAGGCGTCGCGTGCGAGCTCTTCGACGCGAGACACAGCGCGGGCAAGGTTGGAGCCATCGATCACTGGCACGCCCTGCGCGGAGGCAAGCGAGCCAAGACCCAAGGCCAACGGAATCGCCATTCTAGAAGCTCTGGAAATCACAATGCGCATTCCGTGAAACAAGGTCGGGAGCAGGGGCCGAGAACGCCATAACGGGCCGCTCAAAACAGGGCGATCGCACGCCTGTTGATGCACCTTCGCAAGCGCTCAGGACCGTCATGGCGACCAACAGAAAAAATCGTGCTTTCACATCATGTCCTTCCAGAATTCTTCTTTCTTGCGCCAATTGGCAGGCGCCTTTTCCTCGCCGGTCTTGCCGCCACCAAGAACAGTAACCAGACCGCCCAAGCCTGCGAGATCCGTATTGACGAACACGCTGTCGGCGCCGGAACGGATCAATGCCAGCCGCAACCCGGCTGTCGGGCTGGAAAGAAAATCCGCCTCGCGCGCGTTCAGGCGCAGGATGCTGTAATCCTCCGGATTTGCCCGTGGATTGGGAAACAGGATCTGGGTTGCCACACTTTCCGCGATGATCTGGCCGACCGAACTTTGGTCCAGATGGCCCGGTGTCTGGGTCAACATCATCACCACGCAGTTGCGCTTGCGCATGGTAACCAGCCAGTCATGGAGGCGCTTGACGAAGATATCGTCAGCCAACATCTTCCACGCCTCGTCGATCACAATGATTGTTGGTCTGCGATCCTCGATCACGCGCTCGATACGGCGGAAGAGATAGGCGAGCAGGGCGGAGCGTTCTGCGTCCTGGTCCAGAAGTTCGGTCATGTCGAGACCAAGGACATCCTCGCCAATGGCAATCGACTGGGCACTGGGCCTTGAGAAAAGCCAACCGTACCGGCCGGCTTCTGTCCATTCCCGCACGCGGGACACCAGGTCGCCGTCATCATCGGTAGATGCCACGAGGCTTGCCAAACCGTCAAAGGTTCTAAGGCCCGGCTCCGCAGCGGCAATCTGACGAACCGCCTCGTTCAGTGCTGCGGTCTGGACCGTCTCAAATGGACGGTGACGGGCCAGAATGTCGCCGAGCCAATCTGTCAGCCAGGCGGCCCCCCGCGCATCGGTCTCCGTGGTCATCGGGTTAAAGCCGGTGGGCTGGCCCACCTTGATTTCGCTGTAGCTGCCACCCAAAGCGCGGATCGCCATCTCCAACCCCTGATCCTTGTCGAAAACGATGACTCGCGCACCCACTCTTCGGGCCTGTGCCATGAGAAAAGCCGTGCCGAGTGTCTTGCCGGACCCGGTGCGGCCCAGAACAAGCGTGTGCCCGACGCTTGGTTCATCGGTCCGGCGCCCGGCTTCGTGAAAGTTGAACCGGTAGAGGCTGGAGGTCACGGTCGGGAAGGCCGTGATCGTCTTGCCCCATGGGCTGGCCTCGGGTCCGCGCCCCGGCCTTGTCTTGTGAAACGCTGCAAGTTCCGCGAAATTGTGCGACGAAACGATCCCGTCACGGATCCGGTAGGCCCAGTTTCCAGGCGCTTGCGCGAAATAGAGTGCCTTTGCGGCCCAGGATTCCCGGACCAGAACGGCACCGGTCTCTTGCCCCGCCCGCCAGATCTCGGAAGCTGCCTGTTCCAGTTCCTCGGCGCTGTCACAGAAAACCTGCACGGAGGCGTGATGTGTCCCAAAGGTCGACCGTCCGGATGCCACGGCGTCGGCGGCTTCGATCAATTGCTCTGTCAGGCTGACACCAGCATCCTCGGAGGCACCCCGCTGGCGAAAGGTGCGTTGAATGCGCTCAACCATCTCATTGGCGCGCCGCGGCGTGAAAGAGTTGGTGATCGTGATGTCATAGGGCAGTTCCAACGCGTCAAGCATGGTTGGCCAGGTGCGACTGGGATAGGATTTCATCCCAAAAATCGCGCCGTATCTTGGGCTGCCGCCGCTTTCCAGCCGCATGGTTTTGCCTTGAAAGCTGACGTCGAAATTGCTCATCGTGTCAGCCAACAGTTGCCCGGGGGCCGCGATGATTTTGCCGTAGCTCTGTCCGTGAACCGCGGCCAACACTGCAAGCCAGTCCCCGCTCGAGACTGTCAGGCGCGCTGCACCTGCGTCGGAATACATTGCCATGAGCAGCGTCATGGCCTCTTCCAGGGCAACAATTCGCGTATCGATGTCTTTCTGGAAATCGCGGCCCCCGCCTAGGGCACCCAGAACCTTCGAGAATGCCTGCGGCATCGACGGACGCATCAATACTGTCAGCATCAAGGTGCGGGCTTTCAGGTCACGTGCGCGCAGGCTTCTCTGCCACGCCGCGTCTACCGCATTTGCAAAAGGCATACCGTCAGGCGCAGCAAGGTCCGCGACATCCGGGCGTGATACCTTGTTGATGTGGAAACCGAAACGCTCGCCCAACTGACTGACGATCCGGGCAAAGCCTTCACTGATCTCATCGATCCGGGCGTCATCGCTGGTGAAGCTGTCGATCCCGCCGAGCGTGACCGACGCCATCAGATCGCCCTGCCGCGTCAGGATGACATTGTCCCGCACCGCAGCGATATAGGGTAGATGCCGCCCAAGACGCTCGGCTTTCAAAACCTTGTCCCCAAGTGCATCCCGAACAGCGCTGCTGGCAATTAACCCCCGAAACTCACGCGACATAGAGATCGCCCCCATTACAGGATCGCACACTCGTTCGCGGGGTGCGCGACATCACCACGTTCAAAATCTGAAACAGATGTGGATTGCGGTCTGCGACCAGCCAAAGCGGTGGGTAGCCCGCGAGGAAAACCAGCAGGAACCGCATGTCGTCAACCAGAATGAAAGGGATCACGGATGCGAAGACCAGCGCCACGAAATATCCGATCGGGAGACCGAATATCCGTGGCGGCTTGGTCAGCCCCAGAAAGAGTGGTG
>JBAUHP010000088.1:0-7611 GCA_049680345.1 Albidovulum sp.
TCATAGGCGGGGATCACGGCCTCGGGCCGCACGTTGCAAAACAGGGCGATCTTGGCGCGTTCTTTTTCCGGGATCGGATGTTCAGAGCGGCAGACCAGAACATCGGGCTGCAAACCGATGGAGCGCAATTCCTTGACCGAGTGCTGGGTAGGTTTTGTTTTCAGCTCACCGCTTGCAGCCAGATAGGGCAAAAGTGTGAGATGCATGAAAATACACTGGCCGCGCGGGCGTTCTTGGGCGAATTGGCGAATGGCTTCAAAGAACGGCAAACCTTCGATATCGCCAACCGTGCCGCCGATTTCACACAGCATGAAGTCAACGTCATCGGCATCGACCGCAAGGAAGTCCTTGATCTCATTTGTCACATGCGGAATGACCTGAATGGTCTTGCCAAGGTAATCGCCGCGACGTTCCTTTTCGAGCACGGTCGAATAGATCCGACCCGAGGAGACGCTGTCGGTGTTGCGTGCCGACACACCTGTGAAGCGTTCGTAATGGCCAAGGTCAAGGTCGGTTTCCGCACCATCATCGGTCACAAAAACCTCGCCATGCTCAAACGGCGACATGGTGCCGGGATCGACGTTCAGATAGGGGTCAAGCTTGCGCAGTCGAACAGTATAGCCGCGCGCTTGCAACAATGCGCCAAGAGCCGCCGATGCAAGTCCCTTGCCAAGCGAAGAGACGACACCGCCGGTGATGAATACGTAACGCGCCATGCGTGAATTGCCCCCGTGAGACCCAAAATTATTGTGGTTGGCCGGGGTCGAAAGACCGCAGCATCACGGGATTTGAGCTTTAACAGATTCGGTCTGGTCCCGCAACCAGACCGCAACAGTTTGTGGTATGTCAGCCTGCGTTGGCCCAAGTTTTGGGTTTTATCACTCAGGTACGGGCGGTGCGATGGGGGCGTCTGACGCCGACGGCGGCAAAAGATCGCCGTCCGGGATCGACAAATCCGGGGTGGCAGGGGCCGCGTTTTCGGTCGGCAGCTGATCGACAACCGAAATGCCCTTGGCATTGCGTGCGGCAAGAATGGTCAGCGTGATCGAGGTGGCGATGAAACACACCGCAAAGACCCATGTCAGCTTCGTAAGCGCATTGGCCGCCTGCCGACCGCTCATCGCGCCACCGCCGCCGCTGGACATAAGTCCGCCGCCCTCGGAGCGCTGCAAAAGCACCACACCGATCAGCAAGAGCGCCAGGATCAGGTGGATGGTGAGAATGACGTTTTCCATAGAGCAGTTTGCCTTCGCAAGAATTGACGTGCCTATCTAGGCGCATGCGGTTCAGGCCGCAACCCTCTATTGGGCGGTTTCACACACAGCCGATAGTTTGTTGCCATCCGGATCGCGCAGGTAGCAGGCATAAAAATGCGGACCGAACGGGCGCAGTCCGGGGCGGCCATCGTCGATGCCGCCATGGGCAAGGCCGGCGGCGTGGAAGGCATCAACCTCAGCATGGGTTGCCGCAATCAGCGCAGGCATGGAGCCGTTGCCGATGGTGGCGGGCTTGCCGTCGAAGGGTTTGGTCACCCAAAGTCTGCATCGCGCGTCGCTTGGCATCGCGTAGCCGATTTCATTGGCGTCACGGTACCGGCGTTCGATTCCAAGCGCCCCCAGTATTGCGTCGTAAAAGCCGGTAGCGCGGGTAAGATCGTTGGTGCCAAGCGTGATATATAAAAGCATCAGCCGTCAACCTCATCCACGGTGGCTTGGCCAGAGAGACGCTGGCGCAAAATGCTCCACGACAGCCCCACGCCGAGGATCAGCGACAAAGCAACGATTCCGAGCCAAAGGTTAAGGCTGGGGTTGGCAAGGGTCAACACCCCCCAATCAATCAGCACCCAGATCGTGGCTCCGAAGATCGCGGCGATCAGCACAATCCCAAAGGCCCCGATAGACCGCAAAGTGGCAACGATATAGACCATATAGCCCACCGCCAGCAGCAGCCCCAAAAGCACAGTCAGCGGCAATTGTGCCGTATAATTCGCCTCTGCCCAGCGAAAGTAGTTAAAGCGTGTCGGGTTGAAGGTGGCCGACAACAATGCGAATGCGCCCGCCAAGCGTAGCAAAATGCCCATTTCACTTCCCCTTCTTGTTGCGCCCTTGTTGCCTTGCCGGGCCGCGTCTGTCCAGCCAGCGTATAAGAACGGTCAAGATCGTCACTTTAATTGCTTATGGCGTAAATCGCAGATTTTCCGTTAACTTATAGACGGTGCTTCACAGACCGCCGAAAGTTTGTTGCCGTCAGGGTCGCGGATGTAGCAGGCGTAAAAATGCGGCCCGTAGGCGCGCAGCCCCGGCGCGCCCTCATCCTTGCCGCCATTTGCCATTGCCGCCGCATGGAAGGCATCGACGGCCGCGTGGGATGGCGCGTATAGGGCAATCATCGTGCCATTGCCGGGGTTCGCGGGTTTGTCGTCAAACGGGGTGACCACCCACAAACGGCACTTTGTGTCCTCTGGCGCGGCGTAGCCAAGTTCATCTTCGCTGCTATGGCAGCGCTCAAGGCCCAAAGCGGCCATGGTGGCATCATAAAACCCGGTTGCACGGGCGATGTCATTTGATCCGATAGTGGCATAATGCAGCATGTGATCCGCCCTGTTCTTGGCCCGACTTTGCAATACTTCTAGGTCAAGTCGAATATTGCTGTCGAGCTTGATCAAAGCGATTGCCCGCCGGTTTCGGTGATTTAGCTATTTCGCTGGCCCCGCACCCCCGCTATACCGGCCCGGGTTTTCGTCAAGGAGCAGTTCGTATGGCCAATGTCGTTGTCGTGGGCGCCCAATGGGGTGACGAGGGAAAAGGCAAGATCGTTGATTGGCTTTCCGAACGCGCCGATGTGATCGCGCGCTTTCAAGGCGGGCATAATGCCGGTCATACGCTGGTCATTGACGGCAAGGTTTACAAGCTATCGCTTCTGCCCTCGGGGATTGTGCGCGGCGGCAAGCTTAGCGTCATCGGCAATGGCGTGGTGCTTGACCCTTGGCACCTGATAGAAGAGATCGCCAAGTTGCGCGGTCAAGGCGTTGAGATATCGCCGGAAAACCTGATGATCGCCGAAAACGCCCCGCTGATCTTGCCGATCCACGGAGAGCTTGACCGCGCCCGCGAGGCGCAAAACTCGGTCGCCAAGATCGGCACCACGGGCCGCGGCATTGGCCCTGCCTATGAAGACAAGGTCGGGCGGCGCGCGATCCGGGTGGCGGATCTGGCGGATGAGGCGACGCTGGTAACCCGGGTTGACCGTTTGCTGGGCCATCACGATGCATTGCGCCGCGGCCTTGGGGTGGATCCGGTTGACCGTGACGCGCTGTTGGCGCAGCTGCGCGCCATTGCCCCGCAGGTCTTGCCCTATGCGCAGCCGGTCTGGAAGGTGATGAACGATGCGCGCCGTGCGGGCAAACGGATATTGTTCGAGGGGGCGCAGGGCGCGCTTTTGGACATTGATTTTGGCACTTATCCTTTCGTGACCTCTTCCAATGTCATCGCGGGGCAGGCGGCAACCGGTGTGGGGGTTGGGCCCGGTGCCATTGATTTCGTGCTGGGGATCGTGAAGGCCTATACCACCCGCGTCGGCGAAGGGCCGTTTCCGGCCGAGCTTGACGATGCCGATGGCACCCGTCTGGGCGAGCGTGGCCATGAATTTGGCACCGTGACCGGGCGCAAACGGCGCTGCGGCTGGTTTGATGCGGTCTTGGTGGCCCAGACCTGTGCGACCAGTGGGGTGTCGGGCATCGCGCTGACCAAGCTTGATGTTCTGGACGGCTTCAAGGTGCTGAAAATCTGCGTGGCTTATGAGCTTGACGGCAATCGGCTGGATTATCTGCCGACCGCCGCCGATCAACAGGCGCGCTGCAAACCGATCTATGAAGAGATGGAGGGTTGGCAAGAAACCACGGCAGGCGCGCGCAGCTGGGCCGATCTGCCTGCCGCTGCGATCAAATATGTGCGCCGGGTGGAAGAGTTGATCAATTGCCCGGTGGCGATGCTGTCAACCAGCCCCGAACGCAACGATACGATCCTTGTCACCGACCCGTTTGCGGATTGAAAATATGTTGAGCTACCGCGCAAAACGCCGCTTGTCGCTTTTGGTCCTTCTGGTGGGCCTGCCGCTTTATATCATTGTCGCCGTGACGCTGGTGAACTGGATTGACAGCAACTGGGGCCGCCAGCCGATCTGGCTGGAGTTGATCATCTATGCGGTCTTGGGAATTGTCTGGGTCTTGCCGTTTCGCGCGCTTTTTCGCGGCATCGGCAAGGACGCCCCCGACGAGTGAAGATGTAGGCGAATGAAAAATGCCGGGCGGGATGAACCGCCCGGCATCAATCCGTGTTTGTCAATTTTCAGCCCCGGTTCGCGCGGCGGGCGTCGGTCATGAATTTTGAGCTATCGGCAATGGTAAACTGGCCACGGCTGATTTTCTGGATCTTGCCTTCGCGCAAAAGCGTTCCAAAAGACCGCAACCCATCTTCGCGGCTGAAATCGCGTTCATCGGTCACGATCGCGACCTTGCGCAAAATCTGCGGGCGGGAAAAGAACGACTGGCCTTCGACAGAGGCCGTATAGGCCGCCGCCGCTTCCAGCAGTTCGGTCAAGGTGACGGCGCCAAGCTTTTCCGCGAATTCCGCAAAACTTGACACACTTTCGGGTGAAAACTCAGTCATGTCATCGGCTTCGTCATCCTCTTCCATATCAGCGGAATAGGCCAGATTGCCGCTGGCAATGCGGCGCGGTCGGACGGCGCCGCCGTCATGCTCGGGCGTCTCGGGGTAATCAACGCGCTGTTCGGACACCAAGACCAGCGGCGTTGTGTAAACGCTTGCCTCGGCCGTGGTTTCAGACGCGTCGCTTGGCTTTTTGCCGGACCGTACGACGATCGACAGGTCTTCGCGGTAACGCGAAATCTCATCTTCTTCTTCGGCGCTTGGCGTGTCGCTGCCGTGCATCTTGCGATCTGCAAGGGTTGCCGCGACTGCGGCCTTCAGATGCGAAATTGCAGAAAATTTGCGACGATTCTCCGTGCCTTCAAGCTTGGCTTTGGCCTCATCCATCAGGCGTGACACATCACCTTCGCCACCGTCGCCCGAAGAGGTTTGCATGGCGCGATGTTCATTCGGGGCCGTGCGTGGTGCCTCGTGGGCGGGGGGTGCTTGGGGCGCCGACTGGGGCTGGGATGCGGTCGCGGTGGTGTTGCTGATGCGAATCACACGTGCGCGTGCGCGTTGATAAAGGCTGGGGTGGGGGGCATCTTCTGGCCCCTCCGCTGCGGCCTCGTCGTCGTCATATGCGCCGGTTTTCAGGTCATCCCAATCGGCGCTAACGGTTTTCTGGCTCGCGGCCAGAAATTCGGCATTGCTGTCTTCAGCGGTCTGAGCGGCAGTCTGAGCGGCGGTCGCGTCGTCATCCTCGACATCACCGTTTCCGAAGACGCCCATTTGCGAAATTCTTGCAAGCAACGCGTCATCAACATCGTCGGAGGCTTTGGGCGCCGATTCATCTGGTTCGGCGTCATCTTGCACGGCTTCCTCTAGCGCTTCGTCATCTTGCGACATGAGATCGGGCACGTCTGATGCTTGCCCGATAACCACGGGGCTATCGGCGATGACTGCATCATCTTCCACATGCGGCATGTCTTCCAGAATCTCGCCGTCCATCGCCGTATCTTCGGCGACTTCAACCTCAGCTTCAGCCTCAACCTCAGCTTCAGCTTCAGCTTCAGCTGGTTCCAGATCGTCTTGCATCCGGGCATTGGCGCGGGCGGCTTCGGCGGCGCGCAGCTCTGGCACGCCATCGTTCATGTCCAACTCAAAGCCGAAGTCAACGCCATGATTTTCGTCTGTGCCTTCAAGTGTGGGCGCGTCTTCGTCTTCATATGTCTCGGTCGTGCTTGCGCGCACGCCTTGCACGACAGCGCGGATGCGCATCAGCTTGTCGGCAATGCTTTCAGGTTCGGATTTCTTCTCTGTTGCACGGGCCGCCGGGACGAAGGGCGCGTAATCCTGGTCGTCCTCGTCTTGGGCGAATTCGGCGCCATCGGTATTGGCGACTTCGGCCATGATCGCATCAAGACGCGGGGCGTCAGCTGCTTCAGCCGCGTCGGCAGGGGCGTCTTCGACAGTGTCAGCTTCGCGGTTGAAAGCATAGGCATCCGCGACGTCTGGTGCGGCTTCGCTCTCGACTTCTTCGACCTCGGGTTCTTCGACTTCGCGCAGCGGTGCGGCATCTTGAACCGTTGCCTCTTCCTCGGCGGCGTCAGGCTCGACCAGTGGTTGCGCGGCCAATGCGGCCAGATTGAAATCAACCTCGGCGCGGGCTTCGGAGGTGAGGGTCGGGGCCGGTTGGGCCTCCGGTTCTGCCGGGGCCAGTTCGTCGACAGGGACGGCGTCCAGCGGCGCGGTCTGGGGCGCAGGCTGGCGCACAGCATGTTGGCCGGCATGTTGATCTGGGCGATCGGTCTGGCGCAACACGACGCCGTTTTCGCTGATCTTCGCTTCAACCCGGCGCTGAATTTCACGCTCGGCGATACGGTGCAGCATTTCGGCATCCGGCGTGGGCGGTTCGGCCCCGAAGTAACGATCATCGGCGGCCAGATCGCGGAAATATTCCGCAATCGCCTTCATTGTCGAAAATGGCTCGTCAAAGCCCTCCAGCGTGCACGAAAAAGTGCCGTAGGAGACCGTCAGAATTTTGCTTGCCCCGATCATCGGATGCCGCCTTTTTGTAATGCCTGTTCCTTAGTTATCCACTGTAACTGGTGCTCAAGCATGAACAGATATAGGTAATTTAGAGGATTCTTTCAGGCTTTCAGCGCGTCTTGTCGCCACAATTTGCGGTAATTTCATGACTCCACCGGACATTGTATCATATTTCGAACCAGTAACTTTATTGGGCGGCGGACGCGCCGAGGCCGAAGATCTGCGCCTGGCTTTGGCACTTGCACCGGTTTTGATAGCGGCCGATGGTGGCGCAAATATGGCGTGTTCTGAAGGGCTTATGCCCGATCTGGTGATCGGCGATTTTGATTCCATCACCCCAGAGACATTGGCCGCAATTCCAGCCAGTCGGCAGCGTCACATATCTGAGCAAGATAGCACTGATTTTGAAAAATGTCTGAGCCGGATTGAGGCGCCGTTCATTTTGGGGATTGGCTTTACCGGGGCGCGGATCGATCACCAATTGGCGGTGTGCAACGCCTTGGTGCGTTATCCGGCACGTCGGTGCGTGTTGATCAGCGCCGAGGATGTGATTTTTGCGGCACCACCAAGGCTGGCCTTGCCGCTGACGGCCGGTACCCGGGTTTCACTGTTTCCGATGACAAACCTGCGTGGCGAAAGCCGGGGGCTGCGTTGGCCGATTGGCGGCATTGATTTCACCCCTTCGGGGCGGGGCGGGACGTCGAATGAGGCACTTGGTTCCGTGGATCTGAGTTTCGCGAACCCCGGCATGTTGGTGATCTTGCCGCGCGATTGTTTGCAGGTGGTTATCGCAGCTCTGGCGCAGGCGGGGTTGTGATCAGGCGCGCACTGCGCGCGACCTGACGTTCGCGGTAGATGACGTAAAGACCCGAGGCCACGATGATGCCGATACCGGCCCATTTCAGTGTGTCGG
>JBAUHP010000089.1:0-3166 GCA_049680345.1 Albidovulum sp.
AGACTGACCCGGCCGCGCGCGCCTTGTCGTTTGACAACCAGCCAGCCCCGGCTTCGAAGCTTGGCCATTTCGCGTTTCACGGTGCGCTCATCCACCGACCACAGCCGCGCGATTTCGGCTTGCCCCATCGACAGCTCATCGCGCTGCCAGTTGTAGCGTGTGGTGATCAGCGCCATGATCCGCAACACCAGCCGCTGAACATGTTTGTCATGGGCCAGCGCAAAAGCCATCAAGGCTGAAAGGATGTCATATTTGCGTGACGCTGCCTCGCGCCCGACGGGCCGGGGAAGCTGCATGGTCTCTCCTGTCCTTCGCGGCGCTCTGACCTCCGCGATGCTCTGCCTCTCTTCGGGCCATTGTCGGCCTCTTCAGGCAAAATGCGGGTTAAGTCAACGCTCTTTGCCTGTTGTTTGGTATTTGCGTCCGGCAATTCGATTCTGTCAAGAACCCATCTGCCCAAAGACCGGGCTCTGGGTCTTTCTCCCCCAATACCATTTCGAAGAAATAGAGGTTTAATGGTGAAGGGGGACAGTCAGTCTGTCCCCTATTGGGCGGAAAATGTCCCCCAATATGCTGTAGGGGCTTATGAGGCGTCCCCCAATATAGACGGGGTTCGCCCAGCCTCTGCCTAACCCCTGCCCTATCCGCACCGGGCCCGGCCGCCCTGCCCCGATTCGGGGCGCTGGCCTTTCAATCGGGCCTGGATCTTCCCCGCGGGTATGGTTTCGCGCCAGTGTAACTTCCCTTTTGCATTTTTGGCAAATCCGGCGTATTTCAGATTTGGATAAGAATTAGCGTTCACTTTGAGGCAAAGCATGTACACCCATGAAGATCTGGCCAAGCTGCAGGCACAGTCACTTAAGATGCAAAGCTGGATCCGCCAGCAGACCTTCAGCCCCGAGAACACAAAGACCCTGCGCCGCTTTTCGTCTTGGGAAGTGTCCGAGCTGATCTTCAAGATCAACCAATCCACCTTCCGTGGCCGCCTTGCGGCAGAGCCTGATCTTCCCGGCGGGGAAGTCGAACCCGATGGCCGCCAGCGCTGGTTCAGTCTGGATGAAATCAACGAACTGCGCCGCCGGATGAAGAACAACCGCAAGTCGCTCATGCCCCACCGCCCCGCCGGCAAGCGCGCCTTCCGCGCGGCGGTCGCCAATTTCAAGGGCGGTGCCGGCAAATCCACCGTTGCCCTTCACCTGGCCCATGCCGCCGCCCTCGATGGCTACCGGGTTCTGGTTGTCGATTTCGACCCGCAAGCCACGCTGTCGCATTCGATGGGCCTGAATGATGTGTCCGAAGAATTCACCGTCTGGGGCATCATGGCCCGCGACCTGATCCGCGAGACGGACCGCATGAACGACGCCGCCAGTGGTGCCGAAAGCGGCACCACCCTGCCCCAGCGCAAGATCCCCGCCTCGATCCGCGACATGGGCCTTGATGGGTTGCGCCACAGCGATTTCATCAAGACCACGGCCTGGTCGACCATCGACATCGTGCCCTCTTGCGCCAATGCGGCCTTTGTTGAATTTGCCAGCGCCCAGTACCGCCACCTCAACCCCGAATGGTCGTTCTTTGCGGCCGTGTCGCGTTATCTTGATGGGTTGGCCGACGATGATTATGACCTCATCATCTTCGACTGTCCGCCCGCCATTGGTTATCAGTCGATGAACGCGGTGTTCGCCGCAGACATGCTTTATATACCTTCCGGCCCCGGCTACTGGGAATATGACAGCACCACCAGCTTCATCGGCCAGCTGGCCGAGGCGCTGGAAGATCTCAGCCACGGCTTTGACCAAACCTTCCCCGCGGGGAAGGTTTCGCTGCCCAAGGCCTTCACCGATATCCGCTTCCTCATGACCCGGTATGAGCCGGGAAATGATCTCCACCGCGCGATGTTTGAAGCCTTCCGCAAGGTTTTTGGCTCACACGTAGCCGAGCATCCGATCGAGATGACGCGCGCCGTTGAGCAATCGGGCCGCTTCCTCGCCTCGGTTTATGAGATCGACTACCGGGTGATGACGCGCGAGACATGGCGTCGCGCCCGCACCAGTTTCGACCGCGCCTACGAAGAATTCAAAGGCAGCGTCATCACCGCCTGGGACAAGATATAAGGAGCGGATCATGAGCAAGAAGCGCCGCATGTTTGATATTGACCTGCCGGTCGAGGATACGACCGGCCCCGAAACCTTCCCCGCGGGGAAGGTTGATGATCGACCGGCCCGGCGCGGCCCGATGGCCACGGCCATTAACGAGACCGCCGATTCAACCCGCGAACGCAGCACGATCGAGGCGCAGATCCGCGCCGAGAATGACGCGCTGGCGCATGAACATGTGCGGCTGAAGCGGCTTGGGATGATCATTGATCTGATCGCGCTTGATGCGGTCGAGATGCAAAAGCTGGTCCGCGACCGCGCCAAGGGCGATGATATGGAGCTGTCAGAGCTGAAGGCCTCAATCGCTGAGTTGGGGCTGTCCAACCCGATCCGGGTCGAGGCGCGCGGCGATGGGCGTTATGAGTTGATTCAAGGCTACCGGCGGCTCAGCGCCTACCGCGCGCTGCTGGAAGAGACGGGCGATACCGAACGCTATGGCGCCATCCCGGCTGCCGTAAGCCAGACCGGCGATAGCCTTGATGCGCTTTACCGTCGGATGGTCGATGAAAACCTGGTGCGCAAGGACATCTCCTTTGCCGAGATGGCGCAGCTTGCCGTCGATTATGCGGCTGACCCGGAGACCGCGATCAATGACCCCGACAAGGCGGTGGCGGTCCTTTATAAATCCGCAGGCTACCAGAAGCGCAGCTATATCCGGACCTTCATCCGGGTGGTTGAACGGCTGGGGGCAGAGCTGCAGTTTGCCCGGGAAATCCCGCGCGCATTGGGTGTGGCGCTGGCTGGCAGGCTTGATGAGGTTGATGGGCTGTCCGCGCTGATCAAGGATGAGTTGCGGACATGGGACAACCGCTCGGTCCAGGATGAACTGTCGGTGCTGCGGCGCTTCGCAGGGCAGGGCGCCGAGGATGATCCGGGCGCTGTGCCTGCGCCCCGCAAGGCTGTGGCGGCGCGTCCGGCCAAGGCCAAAACCAGCTTTCAGTTTGACCGGCGCGAGGGGCGCGGCAAATGTGTTGCCGCATCGGGCAAGCTTGAAATCCAGCTGGATCGGGACT
>JBAUHP010000090.1:0-9485 GCA_049680345.1 Albidovulum sp.
CGCGCGGGTCCGCCAAAACAGCCTGACCAAACCGCCCGGTTCACTTGGGCGGCTGGAGGAGCTGGCGGAATTCATGGCAGAATGGCGCGCAACGGCGCGGCCAGAGATTTGGGGCGCGCAGGCGTTGATCTTTGCGGGCAACCACGGGATCTGTGCGCAGGGCGTTAATCCCTACCCGCAAGCCGTCACCGCGCAGATGGTGGCGAATTTCCAAGGCGGCGGTGCGGCGATCAACCAGCTTTGCGCGGTGAATGGTGCCGCCCTTTCCGTCATCGCGCTGGATCTGGACCGTCCGACCGGCGATTTCACCGAAAGAGCCGCGATGAGCGAGGATGAGTGTCTTGACGCCCTGAACCAGGGTGCGGCAGCGGTGGATCCGGGCGCCGATGTGCTGATCTTGGGCGAAATGGGAATTGGCAATTCGACGGTGGCCGCCGCACTGGCCGCCGCGTGTTTTGGTGGCCCGGTCGCTGAATGGGTTGGGGCAGGAACAGGCTCTGATACAGCGGGAATCGCGCGAAAAGTCGATGCGATTGAACGTGGTCTGGCACTTCACGCAAGCACCAAGGGCAACGCACCGGCGATCCTTGCGGCCTTGGGGGGGCGCGAACAAGCGGCGATTTGCGGCGCGGTTCTGGCGGCACGCGCCGCGCGGATCCCGGTTATTCTGGATGGGTTCATCTGCACGGCGGCGGCGGCGGTTTTGCATGCAGCCGATGCGCGTTTGCTTGACCATTGCCTTGTCGGACATGTCAGCGCCGAACCCGGCCACCGCAAACTGCTGGACGCCATCGGCAAGCGCCCGGTGCTGGAGTTTGACATGCGGCTTGGCGAAGGGTCGGGGGCCGCATTGGCGCTGGGGATCTTGCGCGCCGCATTGGCGTGCCACAACGGCATGGCCACATTCGGTGAAGCGGGCGTGTCAGAGACATGAAAGAGGCGCCACTATTGGCAAGGTTGAATGACGTCAGGATGGGTTTTCTGACGTTGACGCGGCTGCCGATGGGGGTGATTTCGGGTGTTGTACCTTCGATGGCGGCTTCGGCGTGGTCTTGGCCCTTGGTTGGGGCAGTTGTGGGGGCGATTTCGGGGCTGATCCATTATGCTGCACTTTGGCTTGGTATCGCGCCGATGTTGGCGGCGGCATTGGCGATTGTGACCATGGTCCTGGTGACGGGGGGCCTGCATGAAGACGGGCTTGCCGATCTTGCCGATGGCTTTGGCGGCGGGCGCGACCGGGCGCGGGTGCTTGAGATTATGCGCGACAGCCGCATTGGCAGCTACGGGGCCATAGCGATTGGTTTTTCGCTGCTGATCCGGGTTGTGGCGCTGGGCGGGCTGGGTGCTTGTGCGGGCTTTTGGGCGCTGATCGGGCTGGGTGCGGCAAGCCGCGCGGGCCTGCCTGCGGTGTTACATATGTTGCCGTCGGCCCGCGATGACGGGCTTGGGCGCGCTGCAAGAGGCGTTTCGGTGCAGGCATCAATTCTGGCTCTAACACTGGGGTTTTTGGCGCTTTTGCCGCTGGGTTTGGGCGTGGCTTTTGGCATTGCCATGGCTATTGCATGCGTGACCGCAGGCCTGGGCCTTTGGGCAAAAGCGCGGATCGGCGGGCAGACCGGTGACGTTTTGGGGGCCATGTGCCAACTGGGCGAAATCGCGGGTTGGCTGGTGGTGTCGGCGCATCTGTCGGCGGCGTGACCAATTCGCCTTGCGGGTGGCTGCGGGGGCAGTAAGGTTGCGCGCATGAATGATGTTCTTATGGCTTTTGATCGCAAGTTTACGCTTTTGACCGACAACGCCACCGCCGATCTGGCGCGGCGGATCGCCCCGGTCTTGGGCGTGGGCGACGTGATCTTGCTGGAAGGGCCGATTGGCGCGGGCAAGACCCATTTTGCCCGATCGCTTATTCAGGCGCGGCTTGCCGAATTGGGCCGCGCTGAGGATGTGCCCTCGCCCACATTCACACTTGTGCAGGTTTATGAGGCGGGTCCGGTGGAGATTTGGCATGCCGATCTTTACCGGCTGACCCAAGCGGATGAGGTGGTGGAGCTTGGCCTTGCGGATGCATTTGAGGCGGGTATTTGCCTTGTCGAATGGCCCGAACGGCTTGGGCGCTATGCCCCCGCGAATGCCCTGACCCTGTCGCTTGCGCCCGACACGGCGGGCACTGCGCGGCGCGCCCATCTATGCGCCAGTGACCGGCGCTGGGCGGGGCTGTTTGCGGCGCTTGACGGGGCCGGATACCTTGATGATTGACGCCAGATCAGCTGAAATAGAGACGTTTTTGCGCCGCTGTGGCTGGCAAGACGCCGATATGGTGCCGCTGGCCGGTGATGCCTCATCCCGGCGTTATTTCCGATTGCGGCGTGGGGAGGGCCCGGCCGTTTTGATGGATGCAGACCCGGCCAATGGCGAAAGCGTGGGGCGGTTTTCACAAGTCGGGCGCTGGCTTTTGCAAAAGGGTTATTCGGCGCCGCGGATTCTTGCGGAAGATACGACGCGCGGCTTTTTGTTGATGGAAGATCTTGGTGATGCGCTTTTCGCGCGTCTGGTGGCGGACAGGCCCGGCGATGAGGCACCACTTTACCGTGCGGCCACCGACTTTGTGGCCGACCTTCATCGGCAAAAGCCGCCGGCGTTTTTGGCCCGCGCCGATGGCCCTGCCCTGGCCGATCTGGTGGCCTTGGCGCCGCAGTGGTATTTGCCGGGAATTGGGTTCGAACCAAGCGCTGAGTCGGATCGGATAGCGCCGCTGATCGGCAGCCTTCATGATGGCTTGGCCGATATAGCGCCGGTGGTTTCCTTGCGCGATTTTCACGCCGAGAATCTGATCTGGCTTGATGCGCGGCAAGGTCCGGCGCGGGTGGGGCTATTGGATTTTCAGGACGCTTTCGTCACCCACCCAGCCTATGATCTTGCCTCACTTTTGCAAGACGCGCGGCGCGATGTTTCGGCACAGACCGAGGCGGACTGTCTGGGCCGCTACATGAGCGGGAAAGGCCTGGATCAAGACGCATTTCTTGGCGCCTATGCCTTGATCGGCGCGCAGCGGGCCTTGCGCATATTGGGTATTTTTGCGCGTCTGTGTCTGCGCGATGGCAAGCCGCGCTACTTGGAATTTGTCCCGCGTGTCTGGCGCTATCTTGAGCAAAATTTACACCATCCGGCGCTGGCGCCGCTGGCGGAAGCGGTGCACAGTGGCCTGCCGGAACCCACGGCTGATCGGCTTGAAAGGATCGCGCAAAAATGCGGCAACTTCCGCGATCATTGATGCTTTTTGCGGCGGGGTTCGGCACAAGGATGGCCGCACTTACCGCAGATCGGCCCAAGCCCTTGATCAAGGTCGCGGGGCAGGCTTTGATTGATCACGCCTTGGGCCAAGCGCAGGGTGTTGAACGGATCGTCGTCAACCTGCACTACCGCCCGGAACAGATCCGCGCACATCTGGCAGGGCGGCCAGAGATCGCGTTTTCGGCCGAGTTAGAGACGATTTTGGAAACCGGCGGCGGGCTGCGCAAAGCGTTGCCGCTGTTGAATAGCGACCCGGTCTATACGCTTAATACCGATGCGGTCTGGACGGGGCCGGGGGCGCTTGGACAGCTGGCCGAAGCCTGGGATCCGGCGCGGATGGACGGGCTTTTGCTGCTGGTGCCGCTGGAGCGGGCCGTCGGGCACCGGGGCGCGGGCGATTTTTCGATGGACGGCGCCGGGCAGCTTCGCCGTGGGGGGGATCTTGTCTATACGGGCGCGCAAATCATTGTGACGGGTGGGCTCGCGGCCATTGACGAGGCGGCGTTTTCGCTGAACCTCTTGTGGGACCGGATGTTGGCCCAGGGGCGGCTTTTTGGGGTTATGCACCGGGGGGGCTGGTGCGATGTCGGGCGGCCCGAAAGCATTGCTTTGGCCGAAACCATGCTGAAGGATGCGCCGGATGTTTGACCCAAGCACAAAGCCGCGCATCTTTGCCCAACCGCCGGGCGTTGATTTTCCCCGCGCCCTGGCGCGCGGGTTGGTGGCGCGGATGGCCAACCAGCCGCCCGAAGCGATGGCGCGGGTGACCGTTTACCTGAACACGGCGCGGATGCAGGCGCGGGTGCGCGAGGCATTTCAAGAATTGGGCGCGGGGTTTTTGCCGCGGCTGCGGCTTGTCACTGACTTGGGGCATGATGCGTTGGCGGGGGTGTCTGCTGCGGTGCCGCCGCTGCGCCGAAGGTTAGAGCTTGCGCGGCTGGTCGGCAGGCTTGTGGCGCATCAGGGCGATTTTGCGCCGGGAACAGCGGTTTTTGACCTTGCCGACAGCCTTGCGGGGCTGATGGCCGAGATGCAAAGCGAGGGGGTGGCCCCGGAGGCATTCGAGGCGCCGGGCTTTGCCGATGATCATGCCGCGCATTGGGAGCGCAGCTTGACGTTCTTGCGCATCGTTGCGCGGTTTTTTGACGCCGATGCGGCCCCCGATGCAGAAGGACGGCAAAGGCGGGTGGTTGAAGCGCTGATCCAAGGCTGGCAGAAGCAGGCCCCCGCTGATCCGGTGATCGTGGCAGGCTCCACCGGATCACGGGGGGCGACCGCGTTGTTGATGCAAGCGGTGGCGGGCCTGCCGCAAGGTGCTTTGGTGCTGCCGGGGTTTGATTTCGATTTGCCGGATTTGGCGTGGAACAGTCTCTATTCCGGCGTAATTCCGGATGAGGACCATCCGCAGTTTCGCTATGTGCGGCTGCTTGGCGCGCTGGATTTGTTGCCCGGTGACGTGGGTCTATGGGATGCGGCCCCCGCCCCTGATGGCCCGCGCAACCGGCTGGTGTCATTGGCCCTGCGTCCCGCCCCGGTGACCGACCAGTGGCTGAGTGATGGCGCGGAGCTTCGCCCGCTTGGCCCCGCGACCGATGGCCTGACCTTGATCGAGGCGCCGACGCCACGTGCCGAAGCAATGGCGATTGCGCTTTTGCTGCGGCGCGCGGCCGAAGAGGGGCAAAGCACTGCACTTATCTCACCCGACCGGGTGCTGGCGCGGCGGGTGGTGGCAGCACTTGACCGCTGGGGCCTGCGCCCCGATGACAGCGCCGGGCGGCCCTTGCATCTGACAGCGCCGGGCCGGTTCTTACGCCATATCGCAGCACTTTTCGGGCAAAGGCCGACGGGCGAGGCGCTTTTGGTTTTACTTAAACACCCGCTGACCGCGACGGGCGACGATGATATGCGCGGCAATCATTTGCGCTTTGCCCGCGATCTGGAGCTTAGGCTACGGCGGCATGGGCCGCCCTTTCCAACCGGCGATGATCTGCGCGATTGGGCCAAGGACAAACCAGACCGGCATATCTGGGCCGAGTGGCTGGCGGGATGGTTGGAGGCATTGCCATCGGCTGCAAGCGGACCACTTTTGGCATATACAGAGACGCTTTTGGCAATGGCGGAGGCCTTGGCGGCGGGGCCGGGTGGGCAGCCCGAGGCAAGCGAGTTGTGGCGCGAAGAGGCCGGGCGCGCGGCCCATGCTGCGCTTTCGACCCTGCGCGGCGAAGCGGTTCATGGCGGCGATTTCACGGCGGGCGGTTTTGCCGATCTTCTGACCTCGGTCTTGCAAAAAGAAACGGTGCGCGACAGCGATGCCGTCCATCCGCTGATCGCCATTCAAGGTACCCGTGAGGCGCGCGAAGTGCAGGCCGATCTGGTGATCATGGCCGGCCTGAACGAAGGGACATGGCCCGAAGCCGCAAGCCCCGACCCTTGGCTTTCGCGGCAAATGCGGCTTAAGGCCGGGCTTTTGTTGCCCGAACGCCAGATCGGCCTTGCCGCGCATGATTTTCAACAGGCCATCGCCGCGGGCCGGGTGATCTTGACCCGCGCCATCCGTGATGATGAGGCGCAAACGGTGCCGTCGCGCTGGCTTGACCGGCTGACCAATTTGTTGCGCGGTCTTGACGGCGAAAAGGGTGTTTTGGCGGAAATGAAGGCGCGCGGGCAGGTTTGGCTTGATCTGGTGCAGGCTTTTGAGGCGGTAAGCCCGGTTGATGCGGCCCCGCGCCCGGCACCCCGCCCGCCTGTCAGCGCGCGCCCGACTGAACTGCCGGTCACGGCGATTCGAACGCTGATCCGCGACCCCTACGCGGTTTATGCGCGCCATATTTTGCGGCTGCGGCCGCTTGACCCTTTGGCACCCGAACCCGACCCGCGTTTGCGTGGCACGGCCTTGCACAAGATTGTTGAGAAATTCGTGGCCAGCCGACCAGAGGCGGAAGATCTGCCCGCCGCCCGCGCCCGGCTTATGGCGGTGGCGGAAGCGGTGCTTGTGCAAGAGGTTCCATGGCCCTCGGCGCAGCGGCTTTGGCTGGCGCGGATCGCGCGGATTGCCGCGCGTTTCGTGGAGGCGGAAGAGATGCGCGCCCGCTTGGGCACACCTGTGGTGCTGGAAAGCGGCGGCAAGATCAAGCTGGACGGGGTCGATTTCACCTTGACGGCGCGACCCGACCGGATTGATCAGCTCGCCGATGGGTCGGTGCATATCTATGATTATAAATCGGGCAAGCCGCCGACGAAAGACCAACAAAAGCATTTCGACAAGCAACTGCTTTTGGAAGCCGCGATGGCCGAACGCGGTGCCTTTGCCAAAGTGGGGCCGCAAATGGTGCATGCGGTGAGCTATATCCAACTGGGCGGCGACGGCGTGGAAGTGACGACCAGCCAGGATGAGGGTGATTTCAGCGGTCATTGGGCGGGGCTTTTGCGCCTGATCAGACACTATTTTGATGCCGAAAACGGCTATACGTCGCGCCGTGCGTTGTTTGAGGCCGGGCGGGTGGAAGACTATGATCATCTGGCCCGTTTCGGCGAATGGCAGATGAGCGATGCGCCAAGCCCGGAGGATGTCGGATGAGGCGTGATGATGCGACCGAAGCGCAGGTGCGCGCCGCCGATCCGGGCCATTCAACCTGGCTGGCGGCCAATGCCGGATCGGGCAAGACGCGGGTTCTGACCGACCGGGTGGCGCGGCTTTTGCTGGCCGGGACCGAGCCGCAAAAGGTGTTGTGCCTGACCTATACCAAAGCGGCGGCGGCCGAGATGCAAAACCGGCTGTTCAAGCGGCTTGGCGAATGGGCGATGCTGGAAGAGGGCAAGCTGCGCGCGGCCTTGCTGGATCTGGGCGTTGATGGCGCGATTGATGCGCAGACCCTGGCCAAGGCAAGGCGGCTGTTCGCGCGGGCGATTGAAACGCCGGGCGGGTTGAAAATTCAGACCATCCATTCCTTTTGCGCCTCGCTTTTGCGCCGCTTTCCGCTTGAGGCGCGGGTGTCGCCGGATTTCACCGAACTGGATGACCGGGCCGCGATTTTGTTGCGCCAGGAAATTGTCGAGGCATTGGCCGCGGGCGAGGATGTGGGCGCGGTGGATGCCTTGGCGGGGCTGCGTTCTGACGATGATCTTACCAGTATCTTGGGCGAAATATGCCGGAATAGTGACGGTTTTTCGGGTGAAATGACACCGGAAGTGGCGCGCGCCTTGTTCGGTCTTTCGCCGGATTTTGCGGCGGAACAGCTGTTGTGGACGGTGTTTTTGGGTGGCGAGGCCGAGGTGATGGCGGAGCTGGTTCCGCTTTTGCAGGCCAGTGGTTCGCAAGACAGCAAGGCCGGGCGCGCACTTGGCAACTTGCGGTTTGATCCGCCGGATGTGGCGACGCTTGCCGGGCTGGAAAGCGTGCTGCTTTACGGCAAAACCGCCAAGGCCGGGCCTTTTAGTGCCAAGGTTGGGGCCTTTCCGACCAAGGGGTTGGCGGCGGGCAAGGCCGCCGATCTGATGCCGCGTCTTGAGGCTTTGATGCTACGGGTTGAAGCGGCGCGGGGGCGGCGGCTGGCACTTGAGGCGGCGGAAAAAACCCTTGCGCTTCACCGCTTTGCGCGGGCCTTTTTGCCGAAATATCAAGCGCGCAAGGCCGCGCGAGGGCTTTTGGACTTTGACGATCTGATCGCGCGCGCGGCCGATCTTTTGTCGGACCGATCGGTGGCGGCCTGGGTGCTTTACCGGCTTGATGGCGGGATCGACCATATTTTGGTGGATGAGGCGCAAGACACCAGCCCCGGCCAGTGGCGGGTGATCGAATCTCTGGCCGAGGAATTTACCGCAGGTCAGGGCGCGCGCGACCGCGACCGGCGGATTTTTGTGGTCGGTGACAAGAAGCAATCGATCTATTCGTTTCAGGGCGCGGATCTTGAGACGTTTGACCAGATGCGCGACCGTTTTTCAGACCGGCATCGGGGGGCGGGTGCGCCGTTTCAACCGCTTGAACTGCTCCATTCCTTCCGGTCTTCGGCGGCGGTGCTTGAGGTGGTCGATCTGACCTTCGATGAAAGGGTGCGCGCGGGGTTGGGCGGTGAGACCAAGCATATCGCGTTCAAAAGCGATTTGCCGGGGCGGGTCGATCTGTGGGCACCGATACCGCGCGCGGCCAAGGCCGAGCCGGAACGGTGGGACGACCCGGTGGATACGCTGAGCGAAACGCATGAGGCTGTGCAACTGGCCGAAAAGATCGCCGATGAAATTGGCCGGATGATTGCGTCTGGGGTGCAGATACCGGCCGCGGATGGTCCGCGCCCGGTGCATGAGGGCGATTTTTTGATCTTGGTGCGGCGTCGTTCGGCGCTGTTTCAAGAGATTATCCGGGCTTGCAAGGCCGCGGGCCTGCGGATTGCGGGGGCGGACAGGCTGCGGCTGGGGGCCGAGCTTGCGGTGAAGGATCTTACGGCGCTTTTGGCGTTTTTGGCGATGCCCGAGGATGATTTGTCGCTGGCGGCGGCGCTACGATCACCGCTGTTTGGCTGGTCGGAGGCGGCGGTTTTTGACCTTGCGCATCGGCGGGGGGCCAAGGAATACCTTTGGCAGGCCCTGCGCGCGCGCGGCGAGGAACATGGTGCCACGCTGGCGGTTTTGGACGATCTGCGCAAACAGGCCGACTTTTTGCGCCCTTATGAGTTGATCGAACGGGTGCTGACCCGGCATGACGGGCGGCGCAGGCTTCTGGCGCGGCTGGGGCCGGAGGCGGAAGATGGGATTGACGCGTTTCTGGCCGAGGCTTTGGGCTATGAAGCGGGCAATATTCCCAGCCTGACCGGATTTCTGGTTTGGATGCAAACCGGGGAGGTTGAGGTCAAAAGAAGGCTCGATTCCGCCTCAAAAGCCATTCGGGTAATGACCGTGCACGGGGCGAAAGGCTTGGAATCGCCGATTGTTATTTTGCCCGATACGGCCGTTCGCGCCAATAATCAGCGCGGCGCGATCATCCGTGGGGCCGATGGCGCGGGGCTGTGGAAAACCAATGCCGACGAAAGCCCGCCGTTGATTGCAGCCGAGGTGGCGCGGCGCAAGGCGAAGGAAGCCGAAGAACGGATGCGGCTTTTGTATGTGGCGATGACGCGGGCGGAAAACTGGCTGATTGTCTGTGCCGCGGGGGATGTGGGTGCGGGCGCCGACAGCTGGTTCAGCCTGATTGACGAGGCGGT
>JBAUHP010000091.1:0-2710 GCA_049680345.1 Albidovulum sp.
CGCTGTCGCCGGTCTTGCTGGCCACGGTGATTTTGGTGGGATTGGCCGTTCTTTATAATCGCGCCACAGGGCGGGTCTATCCGTTTCGCCAGCCGCCCGAGACCAGCACGCATGGCACCAAAGACCCTGCCCCGGACCGCCGCCTTGGCCTTTCCGGGCAAGATCTGCGGGTGATTTTGCAAAGAATGAATCTTGACGCCAACATCGGCCCCGAGGACCTTGCCCGCCTGATCGGTATTGCCGAGGCCGAGGCCACAGCCCGCCATTTGGGCGAGCTGACCGCGCAAGAGATCATGTCGCGCGATGTGGTCAGCGTTCTTCCCGATGCCCAATTGGATGCGCTTTCGGAAGCTTTTCGCGCGCATCGGTTCAAGACGCTGCCGGTCTTGGATACCGAAGGCCGCTACTTGGGTCTTTTGTCACAAGCGGCACTTCTGGGTCTGCAGGGCAATCAGGTGACGGCCGCGCAAATCATGTCAACGACCGCACCAACTGTTGGCACAGATGTGCCGGTTGCGCGGCTTTTGGCACTTTTGGCGGATGGCGGCCAACAATCCGTGCCGGTGATGAGAGGCGCACAGCTTGCCGGTCTGGTCACAAGAAGCGACATGATCGGGGCGCTCGCCCATGCTTTGCGCCACTAAGCCCCTGACGCGGGTATAAGATCATCGGGCCGGGCATAGCCGCCAATTTGCCGATTGTTGCGCAGGGCCTTAGCGACTATCTGGGTCACATGCCTGCGCGATTGGCGTATTTGCGGGCAATGGCGCGCTGACGGGGCAGCCACAACATGGGCCGAATACATGGAATTCACATCATCCGAGGCGGAGACTCTGGCTGGCATCTTGCGCTGGCGGCGTGACACCAGACATTTTCGCACAGACCCCGTGCCTGAGGCGGTCCTGAACCGACTGCGCTGCGCGATGGAATTTGCGCCATCGGTCGGCAATGCACGGCCTTGGCGGGTGATCCGGGTGCGCGACATGGTGCTGCGCGCAGAAATTCGCGGGGTGTTTGAGGGCTGTAACGCGGCGGCGGCGGCGGAATATGACGATCAGGCCCGCGATGAATATCTGCGGCTGAAACTCGCGGGCCTTGACGCCGCGCCCGAACATCTGGCGATCTTCACGGTCACCGACCCTGCCGAAGGGCGCGGCCTTGGGCGGCGCACGATGCCCGAAACCCTGCACCAATCCACCGCAATGGCGATCCATACGCTTTGGCTGACGGCGCGGGCGGAAAACCTGGGGCTTGGGATGGTGTCGATCCTGGAACCCGGCGCGGTAGAGCGGATATTCGACGTGCCCGAAGGCTGGGAATTCTCGGCCTATCTGTGCCTTGGCTGGCCAGAGTTCATGGATGATACCCCGCTTTTGCACCGCGTTGGCTGGCAAGAAAACCAGCCGACGGAATGGGAAGAAAGATAGCGGCCAAAGGCCTCAGCGCGCCAGCGCCAGAAGCCCCGGCACATCAAGATGCGCCTCCATGTGATCGGCAAGCGCGTCAAGCGTCGTCTCGACCGTGGCACCGTAGCTGGCCGAAGCGGGGGCGCCAAGCTGCGCAAGGAAGGCGGCGCGGAAGGCATCGCCGCTGAACATGCCGTGCAGATAGCTGCCCATGATCCGCCCGTCGGGGGTGGTCGCGCCCTCGGGCAAGCCGTCTATATGGGCGAAGGGCCGGGCGCGGGCCGGACCGTCAGAGCGGCCGATATGGATCTCATACCCCTCCATTGGCGCGCCGCTTTGCGCATGGGTCGCAGTTACCCGCGTCAGGCGTTTGTCGGGGATCATCGCGGTGTCGATATCCAGATGGCCAAGGCCGGGGTCGGTGCCGGGCGCGCCTTCGATGCCGTCGGGGTCGGCAATGGTTTTGCCCAGCATCTGATAACCGCCGCAAATACCCAAAACATGCCCGCCCCGGCGGATATGGGCGGCAAGGTCGATGTCCCAGCCCTGTGCGCGCAAATAGGCAAGATCGCCCCGGGTGGATTTCGATCCCGGAATGATGACCAACTTGGTGTCGCCTGCAATGGCAGCACCCGCCCGCACCATCGTCAGGCTGACGGCGGGTTCAAGTTTCAGCGGATCAAGATCGTCGAAATTGGCAATCCGCGACAAGGCCAGACAGGCGATCTTCAACGGCCCGTCGCCGGTGGCACCGCCCAGATCAAGCGCATCTTCAGCAGGCAGTTTCGCGGCATCGGGGAAATAGGGCAAAACCCCGAAGCCGCGCCAATCGGATTGCGCCTTGATCAGCTGGTAACCATCATCAAACAAGGTCGGATCGCCCCGAAACTTGTTGATGAGAAAACCCTCGATCATGGCGGCATCTTGAGGATCAAGCACCGCCTTGGTGCCGATGATCTGCGCGATCACGCCGCCGCGGTCGATATCACCGACCAAAACCACCGGCACGTTGGCGGCGCGCGCAAAGCCCATATTGGCAATGTCGCCCTTCCGCAGATTGACCTCGGCCGGGCTGCCCGCGCCTTCGACGATCACCAGATCATAACCCGCCTTCAGCCGGTTGAAGCTGTCGAGTACGGATGCCATAAGTTGTGGCTTTAAGGCGGCATAGTCGCGGGCGCGCAAGGTGGTCAGGCGTTTGCCTTGCACGATCACCTGCGCGCCGGTGTCGGTTTCGGGTTTCAAAAGCACCGGGTTCATATCGGTATGCGGTTCAAGCCCGCAGGCCAGTGCCTGCAAGGCCT
>JBAUHP010000092.1:0-5796 GCA_049680345.1 Albidovulum sp.
CGATTTTCGTGAAGTCCAGCTCGTTTTCCACCGGAGAGGAGATGATCGAAAGGACGTCCTTACGTTTGGTCAGCAAAATATAGGCAACACAGGCCAGATAGATGCCCACCACGACCGCCCCGATCCATTGGATCTGAAGCCACTGGCTTTTGAACAAAAGCGTAAGACCAAACAACACCGCGACGTTACCCGCAATATAGGGGCCTTTGCCGAACCGCTCTGTCGTGATTGACAGGTTGTCGGAATAAAGCCTGATCAGGCTGTCGAGTGAGTTGATGACAAAGGTAATGCCGACAATGATCATCGCGATATTCAGCAAGCCCGTCGTGCTGATCTCATTCACATAGTAGTGGTAAAGGATCGAGAACCAGACCGCCAAGGGGATCGACGGGATGACCAGAAGCGCCAGCAACAGATGCTGTGTTTTAAGCCCGCCGACAAACCGCGACGTGAACTGCCCGATCATGATCGACCATGCAAACCACCAGAAAAGGTAGAATTCATGATAGGCATTTATCGGAATTACAAACTTGTGAAGGTTGGTGAAATAGCCGCCGATCAAGGAAATCGTCGATCCCATCTGGCCAAGCCCAAGCCCGCCGGTCGCCCACATCAACCCGATCAGTGCCAAGAACAGATAGGTTGAGCCGACGCTTAGAACCTTCACGAACTTGATGTCCGTGCTTGAATAGGCGGCCGCAAGGATCACACAAAAGACGATGATATAGAATGTCGCCACAACGCTTTCGCCATCGCCAATTTCGGGGATGTAGAAGGGCAGGTAGACCAGGAACAAGCTGGCAGTGAAGGCGCAGGTGCCGATGATGACGATGTTGTTCAAGATCCGAACAAAGGGGATTTCAAAGAACTTCACCCGCGGCTCGATCGCGCAAAAGTAAAAGCTGGTCAGGAAATAGAAGCTCCAGATCAAGAAGCCCCAAAACCCGAATTCAATCGCCAGCGGGTTGGTGAACCCATATTCAGGCCCGTCCACCGTGTTCGCATATGTCGGGAATTCACCCAGCGGGAACATGATCAGGCCCACATCCAGACCGGATGTAAAGAGAATCGCAATGAAGGTGAAAAGCGGGACGGGTGTTACGCCCACCACCGGCATCCCCCACCACTTGACGACGCAAAATACCACCAGCGCAAGCGCCATAAGTATTCCAAAGGAAATGATAATTGTCAAAGCTGCTGCCATTTTTAGCCCTCCCTATGAGCCAGCGCGCGTTTCATTTTCGCTTGGTTGTGCGGTCCCTTGTCAGGATATTTTTGCACGGTTGGCCAATTTATAACTAAGTTGTGCAAAAAATCAAACGTTCGTACAATTGCGACAAAGAGAAGGATAAGATGGCACGCCAAAAGATCAGAGAATTGCGCCGGGGTGAGCTTATTGAAGCCGTAATCGCCGCCATCCACGAATACGGGTTCGCAGCACTGACGGTGAATGAGATTGCACGCTATGCGCAGACCTCAACCGGCAGCATTCATTACTATTTCGGCTCCAAGGAGGCCTTGCTTGAGGCGACGATGCGTCATCTGATGTCGATCTTGCGGCAGGCTGTGGTGGCGCGTTTGCATGGGAAAAGCAGCCCGGAAAACCGGCTGATCGCGGTTGTCACCGGTAACTTCGATGAAAGCTTGTTCACCCGTCAAAACTGTAGCGTCTGGAACCAGTTCTGGGCATCGGCCCCCTATACGCCCAGCCTCGCGCGGCTTCAGCGCCTCAACCGCGCCCGCGTTACCAGCAATATCCGCGCGGAAATGCGCAACCTCTTGCCCGCCGCATTGGTTGATGGCGCATGCGCATCGGTGCAATCCTATATGGACGGCATCTGGATCAACGCCGCCCAAACCGGGGTGACAATTGATGCCACCCAAGCGCAAGACGATGCCGTCGCCTTCTTGCGGCTTGTGCTTGGGGATCGCCTTTCAACCCCAAAGCAGGGCTGACCCCCCCGGCATGCGCATGATGTTTGAACAGCGGGCGCTTTGCCCCATTACGCCGGTATGATCGCGCCCTTATGCGCAATAACCGCCAAGGCGCATTCATGCCCATCGGCCAGCGCCTTCGCCGTATCGCCACACTGAAAATAGCTGCCAAGGAATGCCCCGTTGAAGCTGTCTCCTGCGGCGGTCGTATCAATGACCGTGGCAGCCTTTGAAAAAACCGCCAGATGCGCTTTTTCCCCCCATGGCGCGGGGCCCAAGCGCGCCGCGCTTCAACGCACCTTTCTTCACGCCCCAGTCGCGCAGTCTGGCAACAACGCCCGGCGCAGACAGACCGGCGAACAAGGCCAGCTCATCGACAATCGCTATTTAGACAAGACGCGGGGCAGAGGGTTTGTAAATGTCCCGATCTTCGGGAATGTCGATCTGGATCGAGGTATCGGCAAGTTGGGCAAGGTCCGATCCGGTCTTGGTCAGGCTGACGGTCGTGGCCCCGTATTGCTTGGCAATTGAAACACTGTCCAACGGCGCGGCCGGCTGGCCGCTGGATGAAATGGCCACAAGCACATCGCCCTCGGTCAGGGTCGAGGACAACATGCGCTGCAACTACCCGTCGGCATATGCCTTTGCCGGAATGCCCAGCCGGAAAAACCGGCTCACCCCTTCGCGGGCCACATTGGCCGAACCACCGCCCACGCCAAGAAAGGCGATCCGGCGCGCATTTGCCAAAACATCTTTGGCTTGTTCGATCGGCTGCCCATCCAGTTGCTTGCGCGCAAGCGTCAGCGTGTCAACCAAGGTGCTGACAAGGTGCTGAAAACCTGCGTCACAAATTGGCCAGACACTGACCTTGACCACAGGTTCAAGCCCGCAACCGGCACGTTTCAGTACGGATATGATATTTGTCATAACCGCTTCGGTCTGCGCGATAATGCCGCCTGCGACCACCATCTCGCATCATATGTCTGAGGGTCTTTATACGTTCAACGGCGCCAACGCGCCGGTGCCGCTGCTTGCCTCTGGCGAAACCGTGACGGAGGTGCAGCAGACGGCCATGGCTGCGAACGTGTGGCCGATCTTGACGCGTTGCGCTTTATCCCCGTCTCTGATGTGGGCACCCGCGCGGCCGGTGTGTGCGCAGGTGACTATGACTATGCCAAATGCATCCCCGGCGATCTCTTCGCGGAACTTGACGCAGATGCGGGCGTCAAAACCTTCTTCAACGGCGGGCCGTTTTTTGGTCTGGTGTTCTTGAAGTCCAGCGATGGGACGCTGAAAGAAAACCTCGCCCTGCGCCGCGCCAACGGATCATTCGGCCCTGAAGGCAATGTCTGGTATTCGGCTGGCCGAGCCGCTTTGGCACCGATCACCTTGGCCGCGCCACATTCTCGCGCGCGGTTTAGGGCGCGGATGGCGGTGATCATCGGGGGTTGGCAGCGTGATTGTGGCGCTTGCCGCGGGCGGCGTGATTGGCATGCTCTCGGCCAATTCAACCGGCTTGGGCATTTCTTGATGCGCGGTGTTGATGTGCTTATGGCCTTCCCGGCGCTGCTCATGGCGCTGGTCTTGATCACCTTGCTGGAACGCAGCGTGGTCAACACGATCATTGTCATCGCCATCGTCTATGCCACCACGACTGCCCGCAGTTTGTACGGCATGACGCTGAAACTGAAGGCCGCGGTTTTTGTCGATGCCGCCATCTGTTCGGGGGCCGGGCATCCTTCAATCTTGTTTCGCCAGATCCTTCCCAATCTGGTCTCGCCCTTGTTGGTTCAGGCCAGCTTCATCTTTGCCTTCGCGCAGCTTCAGGCCGCAGCGCTTGATTTTCTGGGGCTGGGCCTGCCGCCAGAAGTGCCAAGCTGTGGCAAAAGCCTGACCTCGCTTGCGATCATGGGGCTTTGGGTGGAAGCGGGGGCTTCCCGACTACGGCCATATTCTGGGCCACCCCGAAATTCGCGTCACCGGAAACCCGTTCGATAGCATCTGGCTTGAGGGCGCCGATGGCACCCTTACCCAGTTACCGATAGATGCACGGGGAAGCGTGATCTGAAGCGAAACGCCATAGGCAATGGCGCGCCATCAGCCGCGCGTATACATGCCTTCGTAAATCGGGCTCAGGGTTTCGGCGTCGAACAGCGACGACACGCTGGTGCCCGACCAGATATTCATGATCGCTTGCGCGAACATCGGGGCGGTCGGGACGATGCGGATATTCTTGGCCGATTTCACATGTGCAGTCGGTTCAATCGAATCCGTGATAACCAGCGATTTCATGACCGAGTTTGATACCCTCTCAACCGCAGGGCCAGATAGGACGCCGTGGGTGATGTAGGAATGAACCTCGCTCGCCCCGCCTTCCATCAACACTTCGGCCGCCTTGCACAAGGTTCCCGCCGTGTCGCAGATATCGTCCACGATGATACAGATCTGGTCCTTCACGTCGCCAATCACCGTCATCTCGGCCACTTCACCGGCCTTTTCGCGGCGCTTATCAACAATGGCCAGCGCGCAGCCGATCCTTTGGGCCAGCTCGCGGGCACGCGCCACGCCGCCGACATCGGGCGAGATGACCGTGACCTGATCAAGCTTGCCTTTGAAGTGATGCTCAATATCCAGCGCAAAGATCGGTGAGGCATAAAGGTTATCAACCGGCACATCGAAAAAGCCCTGAATTTGCGCGGCATGCAGATCCATCGTCAGCACCCGGTCAACACCGGCCTGTGCGATCAGATTGGCCACCAGCTTGGCCGAGATCGGCGTGCGCGCCTTGGCGCGGCGGTCTTGGCGGGCATAGCCGAAATAGGGGATGACGGCGGTGATCCGGGCCGCCGAAGACCGGCGCAATGCGTCGGTCATGATCAATAATTCCATCAGATTGTCATTGGCCGGGTTCGAGGTCGGCTGAATGATATACATATCCTCGCCGCGCACATTCTCGAACACTTCCACGAAAATCTCTTGGTCGTTGAACCGTTCAACCCGCGCATCAACCAGACCCACGCTCATCCCGCGATGCATCGACATGCGCCGGGCGATGCCTTGTGCGAGGGATCGATTGGCATTGCCAGAGATGAGTTTCGGTTCCGTCATAGCTGGCATATGGCTTTCCTTATCGCACGGTGGCAGGTGGGGGGGCATGGATTCGTGACGTTGCACCGGGCTTATCACCGGGCTAGGCTGCTCGCAAACCTAAGGATCAAGGAACCCGGATTTTGGCGCAGATTGACTATTATTTTTCGACGATTTCGCCCTTTACCTACCTTGCCGGGCAGCGGCTGGAGGCGATTGCCGCCAAACACGGCGCCGGGGTCAGCTACAAGCCGATTGATATCCTGGCGCTCTTTTCGCGCACAGGTGGAATGCCGCCAAAAGACCGCCATGAAAGCCGCAAAACCTACCGGCTGCAAGAATTGCGGCGCCAGGCGGCGAAGGCCGAAATGCCGCTCAATCTTCAGCCGCAGTTCTGGCCCACCAATGCGGCCCCATCCTCTTATGCGATCATCGCCGCCCAAGCGGCGAAGGCCAGTGGCGGGGGCGGCGATCTGGGCGGGTTGGTGCATGGCTTTACCCGCGCGTGCTGGGCCGAAGAACGTGACATCGCCCAAGACGATGTCGTGCAAGACCTGTTGGGCCGCTATGGCTTTGATCCGGGGCTTTCGTTCAGCGGCATGTTGCTGGGCGCCGAAACCTTCG
This sequence comes from Albidovulum sp., assembly GCA_049680345.1. GTDB lineage: Bacteria > Pseudomonadota > Alphaproteobacteria > Rhodobacterales > Rhodobacteraceae > TMP-24. The sequence goes on from JBAUHP010000092.1 coordinate 5,647, forward strand.
CAGCCAACCTTGAAGACGCCGCCGGGCGCGGTGTCTTTGGCGCGCCCTTTTACATAACCGGTGATGATGAACGGTTCTGGGGGCAGGACCGCTTGGACGATCTTGACCTTCATCTTGCAGGAAAGCTTTGATGGCAAAGGATATTTTGGC
>JBAUHP010000093.1:0-7976 GCA_049680345.1 Albidovulum sp.
GCCAGCAAAGCGCGCCGCACGGGGGGCTTGGCCTGCCACCGAAATCTGAAAGCCAAGGATATGACGGTTCAGCAAGATATAGGCACCGATCACCGCCAGAAATGCCGTGATCACCCCCCAATGCAACCCGGTGTTCGCAACCAGATCGGCGTTATGGGCCGATGGATATTGCTGCAAGTTGCGGCTGCCGGGAAAGCCAAAGCCTTCGGGGTTTTTCAAGGGGCCAAAGGCCATCGTGGACAAAAGGTTTTCGGCCACATAGACCAGCATCAAGGACACCAATATCTCATTCGTGCCAAAGCGGATCTTCAGAAGGGCCGGGATCATCGCCCAGACAAACCCGCCCAATGCGCCTGCAATGATCATCGCGGGGAACAACAAGAAGCTTTCGGCAGGGTAAGCCGCAAGTGCGACCGCGGCCCCGCAGATCCCCCCCATGATATACTGGCCCTCGGCCCCGATGTTCCAAATGGCGGCGCGAAACCCAAGGCTCAGCCCGATGGCGATCAAGATCAGTGGTCCGGCTTTGACCAAAAGTTGCGGGCGGAAGTAGCTGGCGTTGGCGCCAAAAAGCGGCTCCCAAAAGATGTTGCGGATCGCATCGACCGGGTCTTTGCCCAAAAGCGCGAAAAGCGCGCCTCCTGCGATCATCGTCAAGACCACGGCCAGTATTGGCGTGCCCCATGACCAAAATTGCGAAGGGGTGGGGCGTTTTTCAAGCCTCAGCATGGTGAACCTCCGCTTTGTGCATACCGTGCGCGCCGCCCAGCATCAGACCGATCTGATCGACAGTCAGGCCCTGCGTCGGCACGGGGTCCGACAATCGGCCTTCATTGAGGGCGGCGAAGCGATCGGCAATTTCCATAATCTCATCAATGTCTTGGCTGATCACGACCACCGCCGCCCCCGCCGAAGCCCGATCCAATAAGGCTTGCCTGATGAAGGCCGCCGCCGCCGCATCAACGCCCCATGTCGGTTGATTGACGATGATCACGTCAGGGTCTTGCATGATCTCGCGGCCCAGCACGAACTTTTGCAGATTACCGCCCGAAAGGGCGCGCGCCGCCGTGCCGATACCCGGTGTGCGCACATCAAAGGTGCGCACGATTTCTTCGGCAAACTTTCGGGTTCCCACCCAGTCAATAAAGCCGTTCTTGGTCAGCTCCTTGCGCACGGCACCCGATAAAAGCGCGTTCTCGGTCAGGCTCATATCCGGGGCGGCGGCATGGCCCAGCCGCTCTTCGGGGGCGGTGACCAGCCCTGCGGCACGACGTTCATTCGGGCCCATATCGCCCACATCAAGCCCGTTGATCTGCACGCAGTCACGCGCAGATTTCACCTCGCCGGACAGCGCCAGCAACAGCTCATCCTGGCCGTTCCCGGCCACGCCACCAATGCCCAAAACCTCGCCCTTGCGCACCGCAAAGCCGATGTCGCGCAGATGGGTGCCAAAGTGGCTGGCGGACGGCACCGACAGCTTGCGCACTTCAAGGGCGACCGGCCCCAGATCGGCCGTTTCGCGCGTGGGCGCATTCAGCGTCGCCCCCACCATCATCTCGGCCATTTCGCGGGCTGATTTTTCGCGCGGCGTGCAAATGCCCACCACTTTGCCCCGGCGCAAGATCGTGGCCTCGTCGCAAAGGGTTTTGATCTCTTCCAGCTTGTGGCTGATGTACAAAATCGCCGTACCTTCCGCCGACAACTGGCGCAAAGTGTCGAACAAGATTTCGACCTCTTGCGGGGTCAAGACGCTTGTCGGTTCGTCCATGATCAACAGCTTGGGGTCTTGCAGCAAACAGCGCACAATTTCCACCCGCTGGCGTTCGCCCGCTGACAAATCCCCCACCAGCCGGGCGGGGTCCAGCGGCAGGCCGTAGCCTTCACTGACATCGCGGATCTTTTGCGCCAGTTCTCCCTGCGGCGGCGGGTTATCCATGCCAAGGGCGACGTTTTCCGCCACGTTCAACGCATCGAACAAGCTGAAATGCTGAAACACCATGGCCACGCCTGCGGCGCGCGCCTCCCGCGGCTCACCCGGTGCATAGGCGGCCCCGCGCAGGGTCATGCTGCCCTCATCTGGCCGCACCAGCCCGTAGATCATCTTGACCAGCGTTGACTTTCCCGCACCGTTTTCGCCCAAAAGCGCGTGCACCTCGCCGACACCGATCTTGAAGGACACATCTTCATTGGCCTTCACGCCGGGGTAGGATTTGCTTAGGCCCGCGATGGATAATAGGGTTTCGCGTGTCATCCTGCCCGCTCCTTATCTATCTTATGTGCCTGTCTTGGCGACAGAATGTCACTCGCGACGCCGATGGCGATTGATTGTGGGTGTTTGCCCAGACCCGGATCCCCGATCGGGCAATTGATCCGGGCAATCTGCGCAGGTGCATGGCCAAGGGCCGCCAGCCGCGACCGGAAGCGCGCCCATTTCGTGGCCGAGCCGATCAGGCCAAGACGTGCAAAGCAATGCGACAAAAGCCGGTGGCAAATCTCAAGGTCCAAGGCATGCGAAAAGGTCAAAACCAGATGCTCAGCCCCTGCCGGTGCCTCGGCCACCAATAGGGCGGGGTTGGGGGTGGTGCGCTGCACGACGCCTGCGGGCAGGGCCGGAAAGCGGTCGGCATCGGTATCAATCCAGGTGATGCGCAGATCCGGCAAGGGCGCCAGAACCGAGACCAGCGCGCGGCCCACATGGCCCGCCCCCCAAACCCAGATCTCGCGCCGGGGGCGCGCCACGGGTTCGATCATCCAGCCTTGCATCACGCGCGGGGCCGGGGTGATGCCCTGACCCCGGGCACGTGCCAGCATCCGCGTGACCGCAAGTGGCATCTCAGAAGACGTCGTGCCGGGCAGGGCGCGGGCGACGACGCCTGCATCCTCGATCTGGTCAAGTGCGGCTTTGTCCCAAAGTTCGGACAGCAAGCAAACCGCCCCGCCACAACACTGCCCGCGCGCGGGGCCAAGGGCCACCTTGTCATACCGCGCCGCAGTGTTTGCCTTCAGCTGTGCACGTGCCGCCGCTGCGGCTTCATATTCAAGCGCGCCGCCGCCGATGGTGCCTTGCTGCCCCGTCGCCCAGACCAGCATCGACGCCCCGATTTCACGCGGCGCAGATCCGGCCACCTCTGCCACCACCACCCGGATCATCGGCCCATGGGCGGCAACTGCGGCTTGCACCTCTGTCAGCGCGAAACTCATGCACCATCCTCCCGCGCACGTGCCACGGCTTCCAACACATGCTCGGGCGTTGCCGGTGCCTCAAGATCGGGATAATGCGGCCCGCAGGCGGCGCAGGCATCCGACAGTGCCATCAAAGCCGAAATCCCCAGCATGAACGGCGGCTCCCCCACCGCTTTTGAACGATAAATCGTCTCTTCGCGGTTCTCGCCGTCCCACAGGGCCACGTTGAAAATGTCGGGCCGGTCCGAACAGGCGGGGATCTTGTAGGTTGAGGGCGCATGGGTGCGCAGCCGGCCCTTATCGTCCCAGACCAGCTCCTCGGTTGTCAGCCAGCCCGCGCCTTGCACATAGCCGCCCTCGATCTGGCCTATATCAATCGCGGGGTTCAGGCTTTTGCCCGCGTCATGCAAGATATCGGCGCGCAAAATCCGGTTTTCGCCGGTCAGCGTGTCGATCACCACTTCGCTCACCGCCGCGCCATAAGCGAAGTAGTAAAACGCGCGGCCTTTGCCTGCCTTGCGGTCCCAGCTGAGCTTTGGGGTGGCGTAGAACCCCGTCGCCGACAGGCTGATCCGGCCCTGATAGCAGCGTGCGGCAGCTTCTGCGAAAGTCATTTCTTCGGCGCCCACAAAAACTTTGCCGCCCTCAAAATGCACTTTGGCAGGCTCGGTCTGATGTTCTTGCGCCAAAAACGCGGCCATACGTGCGCGAATCGTATCGCACGCGGCCTGCACCGCCATCCCGTTAAGGTCCGACCCGGATGAGGCGGCCGTGGCCGAGGTATTGGGCACTTTGCCGGTATCGGTTGCGGTGATCTGCACCGCCCCCGCATCGACGCCAAAGCCGCTTGCCGCAACCTGGGCAACTTTGCGAAACAACCCCTGACCCATCTCGGTGCCGCCGTGATTAAGATGGATCGAGCCGTCTTGATAGACATGCACCAAGGCCCCGGCCTGATTGAGATGGGTCAGCGTGAAGGATATGCCGAACTTGACCGGCGTCAGCGCGATCCCGCGCTTCAATATCGGGTTTTTGGCATTCCAATCGGTGAGCGCAGCCTTTCGGGTGGCGTAATTGCTTGATTTCTCCAACTGGGCGACAAGCCCGTGCAAGATGAAATCTTCCACCGGCATGTGATAGGGTGTGGTCTGAACCGCAGTCGCGGGCGCATCTGCGTAGAAATTCGCGCGCCGCACGCCTGTTGGATCAAGCCCCATGGCATGGGCGATATGATCCATCACCCGCTCGACCCCCAACATGCCTTGCGGCCCGCCGAAACCCCGATAGGCGGTCGCACTTTGGGTATTGGTGCGCAAACGGTGGCTTTCAATGCGCACATGTTCCAGATGATAGGCATTGTCAGCATGCAGCATCGCGCGGTCAGCAACCGGCAGTGAAAGATCTTGCGCCCAGCCGCAGCGGGCCAGCTGCAAAAACTCCAGCCCCAAGATCCGGCCGTCACCATCGACGCCCGCCCGGTACTCAATGCGGAAATCATGGCGTTTGCCGGTGATGATCATGTCGTCATCACGGTCGTAGCGCATCTTTGCAGGCCGTCCGGTCATGCGCGCCACGATGGCGCAAGAGACCGCCAAGGCATTGCCCTGGCTTTCTTTTCCACCGAACCCGCCGCCCATGCGCCTGATCTCGACGCGCACGGCGTTCATCGGCAGGCCGATCGCCTCGGCCACCTTGTGCTGGATCTCGGTCGGGTGCTGGGTTGAGGAATGCACAACCACGCCGCCCTCGGCAGGTAAGGCCAAAGCTGCCTGACCTTCCAGATAGAAATGCTCTTGCCCGCCCATCTCAAGGCGGCCTTCAATCACATGCGCAGCCCCGGCAATGGCCGCATCCGCATCGCCCTTGGTCCAGATCACCGGCCCGCCTTCAAACCGGCTATCTGCGGCCATGGCATCATCAACCGTCAGTATCGCGGGCAGCTCGCGGTAGGCGATCTTGCCCAGACGCGCGGCTTTGCGGGCGGCGAGGTGGCTTTCGGCCACCACCAAAAATACCGGCTGTCCGACGTAATGCACGTGGTCCATCGCCAAAAGCGGTTCATCATGAACGGATGGGGATACGTCATTGGCGAAAGGCAGATCATCAGCCAGCAAAACCGCCACAACCCCGGGGGCACTTCGTACGGCATCAAGATCGACCGACAAGATCTTGGCATGCGCCACGCTTGATAGGCCAAAGGCCAGATGCAAGGCATTGGCAGGCAGCGGCAGATCATCGACATAGCGCGCAGCACCGGTCACATGCAGGCCCGCAGAATCATGGGGCAAGGCGGCGGACACGCTCATGGCGACACCTCCAGCACCGACACATTCGTGCCAGAACGCGCGTGGAAATAGCGCAACAGCATGTTTTCGGCGGCCGTCAGCCGGTAGGCGGCAGAGGCGCGCATATCCGACATCGGGGTGAAATCCTTGGCGAATGCCGGGATGGCGGCGCGGATCGTCTCTGCGCCCCAATCCTTGCCGACCAGCGCCGCTTCGACCATTGCTGCGCGTTTGGGGACCCCGGCCATACCGCCAAAAGCAATGCGGGCACTGGTGATTTTCGAACCATCCAGCCCGATGGCAAAGCAGCCGCAGACCGCAGAAATGTCTTGATCGAACCTCTTCGAGAGTTTGTAGCAAGCCAGCCCTTCGACCGCGTCGGGGATGGTCACGGCTTCCACAAACTCGCCGGGCTGGCGGTCTTGCTTGCGGTAATCAAGAAAGAAATCCTCCAGCGCCATGTCGCGCCGCGCATCACCGCAGCGCAGATGCAAACGCGCGCCCATGGCAATCAGCGCAGGCGGCGCGTCACCGATTGGGGATCCATTGGCGATATTGCCGCCAATCGTCGCCGCCCCGCGCACCTGTTCAGAGGCAAAGCGGCGCAGCAATTCCGCCAATGCCGGGTGGCGGCTGGCAACCGCCTTGCGCAGGGCCGCGATCGTGACACCCGCACCAACACGCAAACCACCGGGCAGGTCTTCGATTACCTGCAAGTCTTTGCAAGCATGCAAGAAGGCCACATCGGGCAGGGCACGCAATTCCTTGGTCACCCAAAGCCCAACATCGGTGGCCCCCGCAACCAGCGTGCCCTCGGGATGGGCCAGATACCATGCGGCCAGCGCATCGGATGAGGCCGGCGCATAGGGTGCGTCACCCGGCGCGGGTACAGGCGCGTCGATGATCCAATCGGGCACCGGCGCAGATGCCGCAGCCTGTGCCGCGCGGATGATCGGTGCATAGCCAGTGCAGCGGCAAAGGTTGCCCGCCAGCTGATCGTCATGATCATTCGCGCCATTCTTGTGCGCCACCGCCATGGAGACGATGAAACCCGGCGTGCAAAACCCGCATTGGCTGCCGTGCTTTTCGACCATGGCGGTTTGCACCGGATGCATCTCACCCTTGGGGCCGCTTAGCCCCTCGACGGTGCGTATGGCTTTGCCGTGCAGTTGCGGCAAGAACAAGATGCAGGCATTCAGCGCCCGGCAGCCCTGATCATCGCTGACCATAACGCTGCAAGCGCCGCAATCGCCTTCATTGCAACCTTCCTTGGTGCCTTTCAGCCCGCGCTCTTCGCGCAGCCAGTCCAGCAAGCTGCGGGTCGGATTCTGTGCCGATATCCGCACCGACGTTCCGTTCAACAGAAACGCGATTTCGCTCATGCGTCTGGTCCGCCGCCTTCTCCCCGTCTGAGTAGTCGCGCCCCTGCCCGATGCGGCGTAAAGCAGGTTGCGCCCTCATTCCCTGTTTACATCAAGCGCCCAAGTGCAGATCTAAGCAAGAAGAACTTTCGCGCAAAACCATTAAGCACTTTCGGCTTTTTCCGAAAGATCGCTATTTTTATGAACGGATCGCGTGACCTGCAAAAGATAGCGGGTTAGAGTTTATCAAGATTGCACGCCACGCGGTAAAAATTCCGCAGTACCCCGAAAGCCGAGCATGAGTTTTTTTGTTTCAACATGTATTTTGATCGGGCTGGCCGCCTTTATTGGGCATTTCATTGTGGCACGAATGGCGCGGGCCAAGGCGCTTGGGCTGGCGGATCGGCTGAAGAATGTGCCTTGCGGCACGGATATGTCGGCAAGCTTGCCGCCGATGGTGCGCGAATTTGCCATGCGTTCGGGTGCGGTGCAGGGATTGGGGATGCGCGTCGCGGTCCTGACCCAGATAGGACAGTTTCGCAAAGCGCGCGGCACCCGGTTGATGCCGTTTTCCGCGCGCCAAATCATCGGCTTGGGCGCGCCGGGGTTCTTGTGGCAAGCGCGCATGCGGTCCGGCCTTTTGGTGATCCGGGTTGCGGATGCGCTGGTGGCGGGCGCGGGATTGCTTGAGGTGCGGGCATTTGGATCTTGGCGGTTGGCGCAGTCAACAGACCGCGAAACCACCTTGGCCCAAGCTTTCCGTTATCTGGCTGAATTGCCCTGGGCGCCGGATGCGATCTTGGGCAATCCGCAGCTGATGTGGCAAATGACCGGGCGCCATGAGGTCGAGGTTCATCTTGATACCAAACAGGGTCGGGCGACGGTGCAATTCACCTTTGACGATGCAGGTGACATCGTAGAGATGCGGGCCGAGGGTCGCCCCGCCCAAGATGCAAAAGGGCAACCCGCGCAGTATCCGTGGCGCGGGCGGTTTTCCGAATATACCCAGATCGGGCCGCGCCGTTTGCCGCAATTTGCCGAGGTCGGCTATGATTACCCCTCAGGCTATGAGGCGTATTTTCGCTGCCAGATCACCGGTTATGAAGTGACAGGGTGATTCTTTTGCCCATCCGCGCCCCGCGATGAC
>JBAUHP010000094.1:0-2575 GCA_049680345.1 Albidovulum sp.
CCTGTCGTTTCCACCCATGGCCATGGCCAGCGCGCATTCGCGTTCAAGCACGTCGCGCTCAGACTCCGGGGCCAGCAGAATATCGACGCTGCAAAAGCCCGTGGCCAGCGCCGCCAGCATTTCAGCATGGCCGACGCTTGCAAGCGCCTCGACCCCCAAGGGCACGACATCCGCAGGCAATCCGCGCCCGAAACGGGCCGCAAGGCCGATCATTTCGGTGCCGTGTTTTGCATCATGGATCAACAGGCGCGGGTTTGCGCCACCTGCCGTCAGAAAGGTTTCGGCGAGTGTCTGAATGCGCCGAAGCAGGTACGAGACCGGCGGGGCGTCATAGCTGATCGCGCCCGAGGGGCACAGGGACGAACATGCACCGCATCCCGCACAGATCATCGGATCAATCGAGACATGATCGCCGTTGGGGGTGATCGCGCCGGTCGGGCAGACATCAAGGCAGCGGGTGCAGCCGGTCTGGCCCGCGCGGGAATGGGCGCAAAGATGATCCTCTAGCGCAATGTAGAATGGCTTTTCAAAGGTTCCGATATGCTGGGCCGCTTCAAAGGCCGCTGCGGCCACGGCGGCGGGGTTGCGGGGATCAGCGCGCAGATAGCCATCGCGTTTCTTGGGGGCGGGGAAAAGCGGTGTGCCACCGGTCAGATCAAGGATTACATCACAGCGCGTTTCTGCCCCGTCGCGCGGGGGTGTCATGGCCAGATCGCCACGCCCGCCCGGATCAAGCTGTTCAAGCGCATCAAGTTGAATGCGAAAGTTGCCCAAGGTTCCGGTGGCGCGCATGTTTGTGCCGCGAATAACCTCAAACTTGCGCGACAAGGGCAGATCACCCGCATCGGTCAGCAACACCGTTACCGTCAATACATCTGCCAATTGCCCAGCGGCAGGTATGGCCACCGCTGACGTGCCGATGATCAGGCACATCCCTTCAGACGTGACATCAAGCGTCTTGATGCCGGGTTGTTCAAGCAATGCCTCGGCGATCAATGCCGCCATTTTGGGTGTTGTCAGCTTGTCATCGCTCCAACCGGCGCGGTCGCGGATATCAACAAATGTCGGGTCGGCGGCGTTCAGATCGGCGGCGATTTCTTCGAAACGCGCTTGTTCTTGCTTACAAGCGATGATCGCGTCGCCCGCCAAAATGGCTGCCGATGCGGCTTCGACCTCATGCGTGCAAAGGGCAGTGTGAAGGCGCGAGCATTTAAGGCCCGTGGCGCGCGATAACTTGGCCGGGTCAAGGCTTTGGCTTCCCAGACAATCGCATAAAATCAAATGCTTGGCCATCAAACTCCCCCGACGCAATGGCACGGCTCTTGTATTCCAGAGCCCTGAGCGCACCGAAGCTACGCATGAAAGAGACGGCCAGGTAAAGCGCGAATCAGATGGTGCGCGCTGATTCGGCGATTTAGGCGGTAAATAAACTTGACCAAAACACTTCGAAATGATCGTTGGGACAGTTCGTCTATTCTCATATCCGACCACCTTCCGCGAAGTAGACAAATTGTCCGCCCGGGCCCGCAAGACCTGTGAATTTCACTGATTCGGAAAAAAACATTTGGCCAGAGTCGCGGCGCGGCGCAGTCTTAGGTTAACGGGCCGTCAGGGGAATGGTCTGTTGGGGAGGAATAGGGAAGAACATGGCGCTTGTTCGCGCATCTCTACCATTGGGCATTGTTATCCGGAAAACGCCAGGCGTGACGCGCTGGGCGGCATGGGCATGGCAAGTGGTTGCCGTATTGCCGGGGGCCGGTTTTGCGCAATGGCGCGAATTGCGCCGTGATGGCGATGCGGTGGAATATCACGCAGCGACGTTGGAGCTGGAACTGTTCTCAACAGATACCGAAGCCTATCAGGTAACGCTGGCCGCCAAGCGCCCTGGCATTGTTGTGGTGCTGCGCGATAGCGCCGATCCGGCATCTGACATGCCCTATGAGCCGGTGCTGGTCACCGCATCTGCCTATGAAGGGCAAGATTACATGGATAGCGGTGATGGTCTGATCGAGCTGGTCCCGATGCCTGACGGGCTGATCGCGTGGATCCGGGATTTCATTGCTGCACATCATGTGGAAGAGCCGTTTATCAAGCGCAAGCGGGACCGGATGCGCATTGATCAGATCGAAGACGGTCGCGGCGATGCGCGGGTCCGGCAGGCGTCTGATGTCTACCGCGCCCCGCGCGCAGCCAATGCGGGGAACGCATGATGGCCGAAACCCGGACCCCCACAAACTTTTGGTCGCGCCGCCGGGCGGCGGTAGAGGCCGAGACAGCCGCCGAAATTGCGGCACGTGAGGCCATGGAGGCAGCAGAAGCAAAACAAGCGATAGAGGCCGCACAGGCGGAACAAACCGATACAGAGATTCTTTTGGAGCTTGGGCTTAAAGAACCTGAGGAAATGGCCATGGGCGATGATTTCGCCGCCTTCATGCGGTCCGAAGTACCTGAACGGTTGCGCAGCCGCGCCTTGCGGGTCTTGTGGCGGTCAAACCCGGTTTTGGCCAATCTTGATGGGCTGCTTGATCATGATGACGACTTCACCGATGCGGCCACGGTCATGCCGAATATGAAA
>JBAUHP010000095.1:0-1748 GCA_049680345.1 Albidovulum sp.
ACGCCCAGCAACATCGGCGGCACCCCAAAGGCCACGGCAATTTCGCGCGCGGCGGCCTCTTTGGTCTTTTGGAATTCCATATCGCTGGGGCTGAACCCCATCGGCTTCCAGTCCAGACCGCCTTCCAGAAGCATCGGCCGCCCGGCATTGCGCGCGCCTTGATGATGCATCTCCATTTCGGAAATCAGCCGGTCATACTGGTCACCCGACAATTGCCCCTGCCCGTCGGACCCTTTGTAGATGATCGCCCCCGATGGCCGCGCTGCATTGTCCAACAGCGCCTTCGACCAGCTCGAGGCGGAATTATGCACATCCACCGCCACCGCCGCCGCTTGCATTGCTGAAAACCCGTAGTGATCATCTTGCGGATGAAAGCTTTTGATATGGCAGATCGGTTCAACCGGCCCGGTCATGTCAAACCGGTGCTTGCGCCCGCCGACACTGTAATCATAGGCAACCGGCCAGCCATCTGCCCCCGGCACAAGGCTCATCCGGTCAGAGCGCAAGACATGCAGCTCTGCGGGCAGGCCCTCGCCGCCCACCGCCTCCAGATAGCCGTTGCCCGATAGCAAAAGCTGACCATAAAGCGCTTCAAACAGCTCGGCCCGGCCCTGCCCCAGATTGGGCCGCAAGATCAGCTGCTGCAGCGGATGCACATCATAGCGCCGTTCGGCATCCTGGCACACCAGCGGCAAGGCCGCCGCCGCCTCGGCAATCAGCTTGACCGCCCGAAACCCCACCGGATTGCCCGAAAACCCGGTTTTGGTCAGGCTCACCGCATCCCGCGGGCTCCATGCCACCCGCCCCGAGGATCCCCAGGCCACTACCCGGCCCGTGGCCGATGCCTTCACCTCGGGCACGACCTCTGCGCGCCGGAAAAAATTCCAAGCCATCCCATTCTCCATATTCTGCATGACCATTGAAAACCGTCTGTGGTTTTCGTCTCGGCCCAAATAGTCTTGCCAAAGGCGTCAAGCCGCGCCGCGTGTTTGGCGCTTAGAAACCACGCACCCTTGGGTTGCACCATTCACCGGCCGGGCCAATCATCAACTCGGTGATCGCCCAGACCAAAGCATCAACCCTGTCCGGGCTGCCCTTGCCCTGAAAACCGATGCGCGACATCTTGCACATCTGATCCTCCAGCGGCCCCAGCCCGCGCAGATGATGCACCCGGCCTTGCTCGTACAAGGCGGCCACCGGCTCGGCGCGCGCCGATTTTCCGACCGTCGCCGATACCTTTCGCAAAGACACCAGCGGATCGACCATCCGCACCACATCCTCAACCAAAGCACCGCCTTGGTTGACCTCGGCCACCATCTTGTCGGCATGGTGGCGCTTCATCGCGGCTACGGCGGCCTCGGCCCATTGGCGTGACGTCGCCCCCGCCACCGTCGCATCTTCCAAGACCCAGGCGCGCCAGTCTTGCGGCGGCCCTTCGGTGACCGCGCCCACAACCACGATCCCGCATTCATCCGATCCCTCTTTGCCCGCAACAGACGGGTCAACCGCAACCACCACGCGGCTGAATTTAGCGGGCGGCGCTTCCCTGCACCCTTCCAGCATCGCGCTGGTCCACAAGGCCCCTTCGACATCTTCCAGCAAGATCCCGTCAAGCTCTTGCCTGCCAAGCCGTGTGCCCGCATAGCGCGCCTTGACCTCTTCCAGGAACGAGGCCGCAAGATAGGCCTTGTTGGCCTCGGTCGGCGCATGGGTCACGACCGTTGAAGGGTTCTTCAAGATCGCCTTCA
>JBAUHP010000096.1:0-9266 GCA_049680345.1 Albidovulum sp.
TCAGCCGCAATCGCCAGCCCAAGGCCGGTGCCGCCCTTGCGGGTGCCGCCCTGAAACGGCTGAAACAGGTGTTCGCGCGCGGTTTTGGGCAGGCCGGGGCCGGTATCACCAACGCGTATCCACCAACCGGCATCCTCTTCGCCAGCCCCTATTTCGATCGTGCCAGGTGTGCCCGTAGCCTCAATCGCCTGACGCGCGTTGCGGATAAGATTGCTGAGCACCCGGTAAAGCTGTTCACGGTCACCACGAATGGTCAGGCTTGGGGCGACATCGGTCACGAATTCAACCGCGTTATCACCCGCCGCCAGCCTTTCGCTGTCCAACACATCCTCAACCAGCCCCGCCAGCATGAAGCGCTGCAAGGTGGGCGGCGGCTCCTCGGCCTTGCCAAAGGTCAGGGTGGATTCGCACAAGGATATGGCCCGGCTGATCGAGCCTACAAGTTTGGGCGCCGCACGCACCACACGCGGATCGGTGCTTTCTTCCATCCGATCAGCCAAAAGCTGCGTCGTGGTCAGGATGTTGCGCAGATCATGGCTGATCTTGGCGACGGCACTGCCAAGCTGCGCCAGCCGGTCTTTTTGCTTCAAGGCACCGGTCAGTTGTTGTTGCATCATCTGAAGCGCCACTTCGGCATCGCGCAACTCAACCACGCCCGATTGCGGTACGATAAAACGGCGCACATCTTCTGGCGCGTCGGCATAGGCCGCCATATGGGTCACGACCCGGCGGATCGGCAAAACCAGCACCCGCCTGACCGCGAAAAACAAAAGGCTGGCCGTCAGTACCGAAATCATCGCCGACAGCCCCAAAATCCGCCAGCCGTAGTCGAACATCGCCGCGCGCATCGGCCCGGTGTCCATCGTCACCTCGATCAACATGCCGGCTTGCTTCACCGGGTCGCCGATAATGCGGATAATCCGGTCATCGCCGTCCAGCAAACTAAGGGTCGCATCGCGGATCAGGACCCAGGCCGAAGCGTCGCGCATGTCATATGTGGCTTCAATTTCAGACGGAATCGGCGACGAAAGCACCAATTGCCGTATCTCATCCCGCCTGAGGACGACGTTATAGACCTCGGCATTGGCCAGCAATTCGCGTTCCAGATCACTGTCGATCACATCATCCGCCGCCAAAAGCGACAGCGAGGCAATCTGCGCCCGTTCCAAGCGCGAGAGAATATAGTCTTCTCGAAACCGTGCAACCGATGGCACGAAGATGAGCACTTCGGCCAGCATGACGAAAACCATCGTCAAAAGCAAAAAACGCCCGGAAAGGGTATTAAGGAACATATCCGGCCTTTCGCGCACAAAAATCAACGCCCATTGCCGCAGCATATATGGTGCAATCCGGCTATTTGAACCATTGCATATGGATGCGTTGCACAAAAGTCCCGCGCAAAGGCGATTGCGGCGCAAATATTGCGGTCCAAATATGCGGTTTCGGGGCAGGCAAAGGGCTTTGCCGTGTTGACTTGCCCCGCACGGGCGTCTAATAGCCGGGCTTCGAATGACATGGGCCTTCGAATCCCGCCAGATTGGGATTTGGGCGAACTACCGGAGTATAAGCGATGAAGCGCACCTTTCAACCGTCGAACCTGGTTCGCGCACGCCGCCACGGCTTTCGCGCCCGCATGGCCACCAAAGGTGGTCGCCGGATCTTGAATGCCCGTCGCGCACGCGGTCGCAAGCTTCTTTCGGCGTAAGCCGAAGAACGGTTACACGGCATGACACCGCCGGAGACACCCGTGCATGGCCAGATGGGCCGGGGCGCGGAGATGGCTCCGGCGGTTTCCGTTCGTCTGGAGGTTTTGACCAAGCGCGCCGACTTTTTGCGCGCAGCGCAAGCAAAGCGGCAAGGCACTGGCAGTTTCCTTCTGCAAGCCCGCCTGCGGCGCCCGGATGAGGCCGACCCCGATGTGATCCGCATCGGCTATACCTGTTCAAAGAAACTGGGCAATGCGGTGGCGCGCAACCGCGCCAAACGCCGCTTGCGCGAGGTGGCGCGCGCCGTGCTGCCGCAAAATGGCCGCCCCGGTTGGGATTATGTACTGGTCGGCCGCCCGCAAGCCACCGCCACCCGCGAATTCACCCAGATGCTGGCCGATCTTGAAAAGGCGCTGGCACAGATACACGCCAAAGCGGCATGACGCCCTTGGCCCATATCTTGGCCCTGCCGGTGCGCGGCTACCGGCTGCTGCTAAGCCCATGGGTCGGACATGGCTGCCGCTATCAACCCACTTGTTCAGCCTATGCGCTTGAGGCGCTTGAAGTGCACGGCGGCCTTAAGGGCGGCTATCTGGCTGCCCACCGGGTTTGCCGTTGCCACCCTTGGGGTGGCTCCGGCTATGACCCGGTGCCCGGCGCCAGTCCGGACCCCGATCAGGGCCGCAAGTAAAGCCTGCCATCGCGGATCAGGCGGGTCGGGATTGACTCGCGGTCGATCTCGCCCAAAAGCGTCAGATAGACGTCTTTGAGAAAATTCGGATCGAAGAAATACCACGCATGATCGCTGTTGGTGATCCCCGCAAAATTATCGCGGTGTTCATCATAGTAAAGCCCGCAATCGACATTCACCGACTTGCGCGGCGCGCCGGATGGCAAGCCAATACGCCCGACCCGCGGCGACACCCCCACCCGCTTGACGTTGGAAATCGACAAGACCGCGTCATAGGGGTTGGAATAATTGGTCAGCCGCGTGCAGTGGCGGTACAAGGATGAGCTTTTGGGCGTCGTCCCCATGCTATCGGCAGAAATATCCGCCGAACACATCATCGCCTGACCGATTGTCCAGCTTGTTGCAGCCACTGCGGGCCGGTCATCGGCATCGTCAAACGCCTCGCGCAAGACATAGGCGCCCATCGAATGGGCAAGCACATGCACCGAGATTTCGCAATCTTGCTGCACAAAGCGCGAAAATGGCGCGATCCCGTCATTGACCAGTCGCAGGGCCGTCAGCTTGGCGTCGGTGCGGTCTTCCAGATAATTCAGCGCCGAACTGGCGGATGGCCAATCGAAGCTGACGACAATGCCTTTGTAGCCCACGGCCTCAAGCCCTTTGCGGATCGCGCGGTGACGTTCCAGCATCACAGCCTGGGTGTTGTTGAACCCATGTATATAGATCAACACATCGCCCATCGCAGCGCCCGTATTCGGGTTGTCCCTGACCTTGGCCAAAGCCATCACCCGGTCAAGCCAAGCCCGCCGCGCAATGGCTTGATCGGGGTTTACGCGGTTCACATTGCCCGGGATCTCCAGAAATTTGGTGGAACCGGGTTCGTTACCAAATGCACCGTTACGGATATTTCGCGCACAAAAGACATAATCCATGTTCAATCCTCCGATTTGCAATTTGCAAAGGTATCATGACCTTGCGTCAAGCCAAAGCATTTGGTCCGCCGCTTTGATCATCCATCTTCGGTTTTGCAGGGGCGCAAGGGGCGGTTTTGACGCTGACCGCGCCAAAATGTTCACAATTTGTTCTAATTTTATCCCTTTATTTCAATAACTTAAAAATAACTGCCGTCCAAATTTCTAAAAATGTGGCGAATCCGAGCGGTCATGGTGATTTCAATTAACCCGCTGGTCATATGACGATGCCTAGCTTGGATGTGAGGCCGAATTTGCGGCGTCGATACCAAGAGGCTTGCGAATGCAGCGGCACAAAAATTCGGTGACACCGTTTTGGACAATCTTGCCAGAGTGGATCGTGAACAGGCCGGGCCTGCTGGGCCTGATCCCCGCCCTTGGCCTGTCTTGGTTCTGGTTCGGGCCGCAAGGCGCTGTTGTCGTCTTGCTGGCGTTCTTGCCCCATGCATTGGTGTTCACCAACGTGCCATCGGCACAACCCATCGCCGGGTCATCTGCGGATTGGCGTGACCCTGTAACGGGCCTGCCCTTGCGTGCAGCGGCGATTGAGGCATTGGATCAGGTGCTTCAAACCGGTGCCAGCACCGGAAAAACCACCGCTTGTCTGGTTGTGGGCCTTGATGACCCGCAAGGCATTGTCGAACGCTTCGGCCAAACCGCGCATGATCGCATTTTGCAGCGTCTGGCAGAGCGGCTGAGTGTCACCTTAAGGGACCGCGACTGTGTCGTGCGGCTTGAGGGTGACCGGTTTGCAATCGCCTTGGGGGCTTTGCGACGGGCCGATCTGGAAACCGTCATTCAGGTCGCAAGCCGGCTGCAATCTGCGGTACACGAACCATTATCCATCGACGCAATGACCGTCTACGTCAGCGCCTCGATCGGCTTTTGCCTGCCCAGCCGCGCCGACAAAACCACCGGCGAGGCGTTGCTTATTGCAACCGAAACTGCGTTGGAAGACGCCGCCCGCAATGGTCCGGGTGCGATTCGCGCCTATTCCACCGAAGTCGCCGCAGCTGCCCAGCACCGCGAATCATTGCGCGATGAGATCGAAGCAGCCCTCGAGAATGGTGAGATAATCGCCTATTTCCAACCGCAACTCTCAACCGACACCGGCGAGGTGACCGGAATGGAAGCGCTGGCGCGCTGGATCCATCCGCAGCGCGGGGTCTTGCCGCCTTCCGACTTCTTGCAGATCATCCAATCCTCGGGGCTTTCGGCCCGGCTGGGCGAAGCGATTTTCTTTCACTCGCTGACCGCGCTGCGCGCTTGGGACCGGGCTGGTTTCAAGATCCCCAATGTTGCGGTGAATTTTTGCAAAGAAGAATTGCGCAATCCCAAACTTACCGAAAAGCTGAAATGGGAGCTTGATCGTTTCGAACTGACGCCAGACCGGATCACCGTCGAAGTGCTGGAATCTGTCGTGGCCGAAGCCGCCAATGATACCGTCGTCCACAATATAGAGGCTTTGGCGAAGATGGGCTGCGGCATCGATCTGGACGATTTTGGCACCGGCCATGCCTCTATTACCTCGATCAGACGCTTTACCGTCAACCGCATCAAGATCGACCAGTCCTTTGTGAAAAAGGTCGATTGTGACCCCGCCCAACAACGGATGATTGCCGCGATCTTGTCGATGTCCGAACGTCTTGGGTTGGAAACCGTGGCCGAAGGGGTAGAGACGATTGCCGAACATGCGATGCTTGCCCAACTTGGCTGCAGTCACGTGCAAGGCTATTCCATCGCCCGGCCCATGCCTTTTGACGAAACCACCTTCTGGCTTGAGCGTCACCGCACTAAATTGGCGGCAACCCCCAAATTCAGCCGCAAGATAGGCTGACCGCAGGGCCAAAGCGCCGAAAACCGCTTGACCTTTGCCTGCCCCTTCTGTTGAACCACCGTGACCTTGGCTTTGGACAGGTGGTGTGTCCCTTATGGACGATCAAAACAAAAATCTAATTCTCGCGACGGTACTTTCCTTTCTGGTGATCTTGGTGTGGTTCACGGTGTTCGCACCACCCCCACCCATTGTTGACCCCAATAGTGAAGCCGCCGCAGTCGGACAGACAACCGATGCGACAGGGGTCACGACCCCGCCTGCCGCGGCCTCAACCCCGACGGCACCTGCCGAGGCGGCACCGGATGCCTTGGCATCTGCGGGCCGCATTGCCATCAAGACACCGCGCCTGACTGGCTCATTTTCGCTTCTCGGCGGCCGGATCGATGACATCGCCCTTGAAGACTACCGCGAAACGCTGGATGCCGGTTCGCCCAACATCCGGCTTTTGTCACATGCGGCGGCTGACCACGGCCCCAACATAAAGCCCTATTACGCGGTCTTCGGCTGGTCGCCTGCGGGCGGCATGGACCCCAAGCTGGTGCCAGACGCCAATACCCTTTGGGAAGTTGAAAGCGGAACGACACTTGCACCCGGCGCACCCGTCACCATCAAATGGGACAATGGCGCAGGTCTGGTCTTCCACCGCAAGATCGAGGTGGACGACGACTATCTGTTCACCCTGACGCAATCGGTCGATAACCAGACCGGCGCGGCCGTGCGGCTTGCGCCCTACGGGATCGTGGTGCGCAAAGGCATTCCCGACGCACAACGCATCTATTTGCTGCACGAAGGCGTTGTGCGCCAATCGGACGGCGAACTCCAAGAAATCAAATATGCCAAAATACCAAAGCTGGACAGCGATCCGCGCGAAAACGCACCGGCCGAGGTTACCGACGTTGTCACCAACGGCTGGATCGGCTTCACCGACAAATACTGGATGACCACGCTGGTGCCCGCCCCCGGGCAGGCCTTCACCTCGGTTGCCAAATACGTCCCCGGCGCAGATATCTATCAAGCCGAGGCGCGACTGCCGGTAATGGAGGTCGCAGCAGGTGCGTCATCCAGCGCCACAACCATGCTGTTTGCCGGGGCCAAGGAATGGGAAGCCATCAAGGGTTATCAAGATAGCAAAGGCATTAGCGGCTTTGTTGATTCGATTGACTGGGGCATTTTCTATTTTCTGACCAAGCCGATGTTCAGACTGCTGCATTGGCTGAACGGCATCATTGGTAATATGGGCTGGGCGATCATCGCGCTGACAGTGATCATCAAGGCGCTGGTCTTCCCGCTGGCGCGCAAATCTTACATCTCAATGGCGCGGATGAAGGAATTGCAGCCCGAAATGGAGGCGCTGAAGGAAGCCGCCGGCGACGACCGCCAGAAGATGCAAAAAGGCATGATGGAGCTTTACAAGAAGAACAAGGTCAACCCGGCCTCGGGCTGCTTGCCGATCGTTTTCCAGATCCCGATCTTCTTTTCGCTCTATAAAGTTATCTATGTGACGATTGAGCTTTATCACGCGCCGTTCTTTGGCTGGATCCGCGACCTGTCTGCGCCCGATCCATCGTCGATTCTCAATCTTTTCGGCCTTTTGCCCTTTGCAACGCCAGAGCCGGGGTCACTTTTCTTCATCCTGTCGCTGGGGATCTACCCCATTCTTCTGGGCATTTCGATGTGGCTGCAACAAAAGCTGAACCCAGCCCCCACCGATGCCACCCAGGCCGCAATCTTTGCCTGGATGCCTTGGGTCTTCATGTTCATGCTGGGCAGTTTTGCCTCGGGTCTGGTGCTTTACTGGATCACCAACAACACCATCACGTTCTTGCAGCAATATACGATCATGTCGATGCACGGCAAACGCCCCGACATTTTCGACAATATCAAAGCCAGCTTCAAACGTGACAAGGAAAAGCCAAAATGACACCGCATGTCGCATCCATTCAACGCCATCCGCTGAAGTCGCATGGGCGCGAGACGTTGGAAAATGTGACCTTGACTGCGGGCCAGGCAATGCCTTGGGACAGGCGCTGGGCCGTTGCCCATGAGGCGGCGAAACTGACGCCCGGCGCATGGGCGCCTTGCGCGAACTTTTCGCGCGGATCAAAGGCGCCAAGGCTGATGGCGATAGAGGCCAGACTGGATGAGGCAACCGCACGCCTGACCCTGCGCCACCCCGACCTGCCCGAAATCGAATTTGCCCCGGATAACCCCGATGATGCCGCGCGCTTCATCGACTGGGTGCGGCCGATCTGCCCCGCTGACCGCGCGCAGCCTTGCCAGATTACAGCCCTTCCAGGGCGCGGCAATACCGACACCGATTACCCTACGGTATCGCTGATAAATCTGGCCTCGAATGCCGCATTGGGCAAGTTGATGGGCCAAGACCTGTCGCCCAGACGCTGGCGTGGCAATTTCTGGATCGAAGGGCTGGAGGCGTTCAGCGAATATGATCTGATAGGCCGCGAAGTGACACTTGGCACCGCCCGGTTGGAGATTGTCGAGCCGATTATCCGCTGCCTTGCGACAACCAGCAATCCCGATACGGGTGTGCGTGACGCCGATACGCTGGCCGCCTTGCGCACACATTTCGATCATCAGAATTTTGGCATCTATGCCCGTGTGATCACAAGCGGACAGGTGCAAAAGGGCGACGCGCTGGTTGACGCCACATGATGACACAGCCCTTTCCCTTTGCCCCCGACCCCTCGCCTGAAGATCGCGAAACAGGGCGCTTGCTGTTTGCCGGTCCGATTGATTTTGTGAAAGGCGCGGTGGCAATGGATGGCCTGCCGCCCGCCAACCGTCCCGAGATATGCTTTGCAGGGCGATCGAATGTCGGAAAATCAAGCCTCATCAATGCCTTGACCGGACGCAAGAACCTGGCGCGGGCCTCAAACACACCGGGCCGGACGCAAGAGATCAACTATTTCACCGCCGCAGATGACCGCTATTTGGTGGATCTTCCGGGCTATGGTTATGCGCAGGCCCCCAAGCCAATTGTCGAGAAATGGCAGCGGCTGCTCAAAGCCTATCTGGCAGGCCGTCCGACCCTGCGGCGTGCCTTCGTGCTGATCGATACCCGCCACGGGATCAAGGAAGTGGACGCGGAGATTCTGTCGCTGCTGGACCGTTCGGCGGTGGCCTTTCAGGTGGTCTTGACCAAAGCCGATAAGGTCAAAGCGGACGATCGTGAGGCGATTTTTGCGCAAGTCCGCGCAGCTTTGCAAAAACACCCCGCAGCCTATCCCGAAATCGTTTTGACCTCTTCGGAAAAAGGTGACGGGATAGAAACCTTGCGCGCGATAATCGCAACCCTGGAGTGATACGAATTTTCTGCGAAAATTCGGTGATTTTTCGCAGAAAAATCGAAGCTAGATGTGCTGGCCACCGTTCACTTCAATCTCGGTTCCAGTGACATAGCTTGACTGATCGGTGCACAAAAACCAGATCACGTCGGCGACTTCATCGGGTTGACCCAGGCGCCGCAAGGGCAGCCCTTCGACTATCTTGTCAGTCCCAGGTGACAGAATCGCCGTCTCCACCTCGCCCGGCGCGATTGCGTTGACACGCACACCCAGCGGGCCAAAATCATGCGCCATTTCCCTTGTCAGGGCTTTCAACGCGGCTTTCGATGTCGCATATGCAGCCCCCGCAAAGGGGTGAACGCTGCTGCCCGCGATTGAGGTGACATTCACCACCGCCCCCTTTGTTGCCGTCAGCTCATCCTTCAGGCCGCGGGCCAAAATTACGCTTGCGAAGAAGTTGACATGAAACACATGGCCCCAGGTCCGCAGATCGGTTTCAAGCGTATTGAGCCGCCCGCCATCCGGGGCCTTCGGTGATATCCCGGCATTATTGACCAATGCATGCAATCGCCCGCCCAGCCGGCCCCGTAATTCCTCGATAGCCGCTATGGTTTTGTTGGGATCGGCCAAATCGATCCGAATGTGGTTCTCTTCGCCGCCGGGCCAGGGGCAGCGTGCATCGAAAGGATGGCGCGAACAGGTCAACACCCGCCAGCCTTCGCGGCCAAAGCGTTTGACCGTGGCATGTCCGATTCC
>JBAUHP010000097.1:0-25640 GCA_049680345.1 Albidovulum sp.
TTAGCGCGTGGCGGATAAGGTCGGCGAAACCGGAGCGCAGGGCGGCGGCCAGACGCAGGGCCTGATTTTGGCTCAGCGTTTCGGGGGCGGTCAGATGGCCCGAAAGCTCCTCCGCAAGGGTGGCCAGAGCGCGCAGGCGGCTGCGTTTGGCACCTTTGGCATGGGGGTAAAGCCCATCCACCGCGGCATCGAGGGTGGGGAAATGGCCGGCATCGCGGGCGGTCAGGCAGATGCGGCCACGCTCCCAAGCGCTTAGCTCTGCGCGGATATCGTTTTCCTCGACCATCTGGGCGAGGGCGGCGGGGATATCGGCGGGGCTGCGCAGGAAGGCGGGGATCTGCGCGAACCGGGCAAAGCCGTGATCGTGGTAAAGCTGGCCAAAGGCGGCAAGGCGGCGGTGGCCGGAGATCAGGCCGTAGGGGGCGGGGCCGTTCGGGGTGGCGAAAACCTCAATCGGTTGGCGCAGGCCCGAGCGCAGGATCGAGCGCCACAGCTCCTCCGCGGCGGTCTGATCATGGGCGGCGCGGTCGCGGGGCAGGGCGGCGGCGTCGATCTGGGTGAGGGGCAGGGACAAAAGGCGGGCGGTCATATGAAAGCTCCGGTCTGCGGGTGACGCCGTGGAGTTTAGCGCGGCTGCGGGGGGGGATTGGTAAAGCGGGCGCGCGGCGATAGGGATATGGGAGGGATTTGGGACTTTTCAGCCATGGCGCGAAAGGGCATAGTCGCGCCAACCAGATTGGGAGAGACGGTATGGATTTTCAGGAATTGATTGGCGGCAATGCGGTGTTTTTGGCGATTGCCGCGTTCATTATTCTATGCGTCTGGCTGGGGGTGCGGATTGTGCCCCAGTCGGAGAAGCATGTGGTGGAGCGGTTCGGGCGGCTGCGGTCGGTCCTGGGGCCCGGCATCAACTTTATCGTGCCGTTTTTGGATAAGGTGGCGCATAAGATCTCAATCCTCGAACGGCAGCTGCCGACGGCGCATCAAGACGCGATCACAACCGATAACGTGCTGGTGAAGGTTGAGACATCGGTGTTTTACCGGATCACCGAGCCGGAAAAGACCGTCTACCGGATCCGCGATGTGGATGCGGCGATTGCAACCACGGTGGCGGGGATCGTGCGTTCGGCGATCGGTAAGATGGAGCTGGATCAGGTGCAGTCGAGCCGCAATGAGCTGACGCAGAATATCCGCGAACAGGTGCGTGCGATGGTGGATGACTGGGGGATTGAGGTGACGCGGGCCGAGATCCTCGATGTGAACCTCGATGAGGCGACGCGGGCGGCGATGATGCAGCAGCTGAACGCTGAGCGGGCGCGGCGCGCGCAGGTGACGGAAGCGGAAGGCAGCAAGCGGGCGGTGGAGCTGTCGGCGGATGCCGAGCTTTACGCGACCGAGCAAGAGGCCAAGGCGCGGCGCATCTCGGCCGATGCGGAGGCCTATGCGACCGAGGTGGTCGCCAGGGCGATCAAGGAGCACGGCATTGAAGCGGCGCAGTACCAAGTGGCGCTGAAGCAGGTCGAGGCGCTGACGGCGGTAGGCCAGGGTGCGGGCAAGCAAACGATCATTGTCCCGGCACAGGCGCTGGAGGCCTTTGGCGATGCGTTCAAGATGCTGAAAGGGCGCGGCTGATGCAGCTTTGGCAAGAATGGTGGGTCTGGATCGCGGCCGGTGTGGTGCTGGGGATCTTGGAGATTGTGGTCACGGGCTATGTGCTTTTGGGCTTCGCTTTGGGTGCCATCGCGACCGGCATCTTGATCTGGGTGGGCGTGCTTGGGGCCTCGATTTCGGTCATGGTGCTGGTCTTTGCGGTGGCATCGCTTGCATCGTGGCTGGGGCTGCGGGCGATCTTTGGGCTGCCCAAGGATAACGTCAAGATCTATGAGCATGACGTGAACGACAACTGACAGCGGAGGGTCCGGCAAAAGCGGCGGCGGCCGCCGGGCCCGATTGAACTGTTGTGAAAACCGCGGCGGCCCGGCTATGACGCAGCTAAGGATATCACCCTGACCGCACCGGATATGACACCGATCCGTTGCCCGGCCTGAAGCATACCGCCAACACGTTTCAACTGGCCGCCCCATATTCGGCAATCAGTCCTTGAAAATCCTCCATCGGAGGGAAGCCTTCATAGCTGTGTCTTGCCAATGGCTTGACCCAAAGCAGCTTTTCCTTGGTCATCGTCTCAATGAACGGCTGGAACCATGAGAGGTCATCAAGCATGGTTGCGCGGAGATTGACGAAATCTTCAAAACCCGCGATCCGCGTGAACATCCAGCTTTTGCAATTCGGACAAAAGTAGTGATCCTGGCCGGGGCTTTGCAATCCGCCCTTGACCACTTCCCCCGCCACCACCGCAAAACCGTCTGACGGCACGGTGACAGTCAACGAAAACGCGCTTGCCGTCATGCGTTGGCAGCCGGTGCAATGACAAGCGGCGGTGATCAGCGGCGGCGCGTTGACCGTGATGCGACACTGGCCACACCGGCAGGCTCCGTTCAGGGGGAGAGAGGGTAGGCGCATCTGCGTGATCCTTTCGGTCTTTGATGTGCTGGTCTGGGGTTGCCTGACCCGATTGAACTGTTGTGAAAACCATAGCGGCCCAGCTATGACGAAGCTATGGATATCACCCTTATTCGCACATTCCTTGAAGTGTTGGCCGCAGGTTCCTTTGGTGGCGCTGCTGAGCGGCTTTCGATCACGCAATCTGCGGTCAGCCTGCGGATCCAGCGGCTTGAAGAAACGCTGGGCACGGCACTTCTGAGCCGGTCCAAGGCGGGTGCGGTGCAAACCCCGGCGGGCAAGGAGTTTGAGCGCTATGCGTTGAGCATGCTCAACATCTGGGAAGAGGCACGCTTGCGGGTGGCGGTGCCGGAAGGCTTTACCAAAAGCCTTTCGATCGGTGCCGAACATTCATTATGGCCGCGGCTTGGGTTTCGGCTGATCGACGGATTGCGGATCATCATGCCTGATCTGTCATTGCGCGCCGATTTTGGCACCCCCGAGGCGCTGACGCGGCTGATGGTTGAAGGTATGTTGCACGTCACGCTTATGTACACGCCCACCTTGCGGCCCGGCCTTATGACCAAGCGTTTGCTGGACGATGAATTGATACTGGTCGCATCCTGGCCCGATCCAAAACGCGAAGACCTGCCGGGGCGCTACATCTATTCCGACTGGGGCCCGGAGTTTGTGCACCAACATGCCCGCCATCTGCCGGAATTGAGCGGGCAGGGATTTACCGCCGCACTTGGGGCATTGACGGCAGAATTCATCTCTCGCCGGGAATTCGGCACCTATTTGCCTGCACGCCAAGCCAAGCGATATTGCGATTCGGGCCTGTTGTACCGGGTTGAAGGCGCGCCACGCTTTCCGTTTCCGGTCTGGTGGGTCTGGCGCGAGGACCTTGACCCTGCGCTGCTGGATGCGGTTGAGCGTGTTCTTGCCAAAGTTGTTTCAGGCATTGATCTGGAAGTTGATCAGATCATGAATGACTTTGTTCAGCTAACCAACGGACAGGGTTAGGCTTTCCCGCCTGCAGTTTTTATATAACAAAAACTCATCGTAACGATTGATATTATTCGTGTCGCAAATGTATCGCATCTGCCGGTATTACCCGGCGGATGGGTATTTTCAGCGAACCTGCTGCCCTAGATCACCATCATGAAAAGCGGGGACGGCATGTTGCCAGTCTCACAAACGGGAAAGGTTTCCACATGAAACTTGCAACCAAACTGGCTTCGGCTACGGCGATTTTGATGGCGCTTGCAGTACCTGCTGCAGCACAGACCCTGATCGGCGACCGCGCCCTTGATGACCGTATCTCGGACATTGAAATCGAAACCCAGCGCAACATCGCGCGTTCGGATGACAGCGTGCGCTACACATTCGGTTCGGGCGAACGCACATCAACCGGCAGCGTTTCGCTGACCTATTCGGGTGCCACGGGCAACACCGACACCCAGGATTTCGCCGCTGGCGGCCGCTACACCGAGCGTCTTGGTGATTGGAGCCACAGCCTTGGTTTTGCCTTCGGTTATGGCGAAGCGAATTCCGTCAAGAATGAGCAAAACGCCTTTGCCATCTATGACGTGACACGGTCTTTCAGCGACCGTTTCTATGCTTTCGGTCTTTTGCGTCTGGAAGTGGATGACTTTGCCTCCAACAAGAAAGACGCGTTCTTGGGCTTTGGTCCCGGCTACCGTGTCATCAATACCGATAATGTTGCATGGCGTTTGCAAGCCGGCGTTGGCGCGCGCTACACCGAGCTTCAAAACGGTGTAAGCGATACCAACCCTGCGGCCATCGTGTCTTCGCGCGTCTTCTACCGCATCAATGATACGGTGACGCTGACCAACGACACCGACATTCTTGGTTCGGAAACCAACACTTTGGTGACCAACGATATTGGTGTGAACATTGCGATGTCGAAAGCCCTTTCGACCCGCATCGGCTATCGCACCGAATATGACACCGATCCGTTGCCCGGCCTGAAGCATACCGACAACACGCTTAACCTGTCGCTGGTCTATAGCTTCAACTAAGCGTCTATCTGAGAAGACCTTTTTCGAGGGGGGGTGTGGGAATACGCCCCCCTTTTTTTGTCTTGGGGCTAGGCCGATAGTTCCGCCAGGATCGCTTTTGCGGCTGCTTTGGGGTCGGCTGCAGCCCAGATCGGGCGGCCGACGACGACGTGATCGGCACCGCTCGCCACAGCCATAGCCGGGGTTGCGACGCGTTTTTGGTCGCCAAGGGCGGCCCCCATCGGGCGCACGCCGGGGGTCACGATCAGCTTGCCTGCGGCCTCGGGCAAAGCGCGGATCAAGGCGGCCTCTTGCGGGCTTGCGATGACGCCATCTGCCCCCGCCGCGAAAGCCCGCGCGGCACGTTCACCCACAAGATCAGCGATGTCGCCCGCGCGGATCAGACCCGCATCCAGATCGGCGCGGTCAAGCGAGGTCAGGATCGTGACGGCAAGGATCTTGAGGTCTTTGCCGCCCGCACCCTCTTTGGCGGCGCGCACCACATGCGGATCACCGTGCACGGTCAAAAAATCCAGATCATATTGCGCAAGGCCGCGCACGGCGGCCTCGATCGTGGCCCCGATGTCGAAAAGCTTCATGTCAAGGAAGATGCGCTTGCCGTGCTCGCCCTTAAGCTCATTCGCCAAGGCAAGGCCGCCGCCGGTCAACATGCCAAGACCGATCTTGTAGAAACTGACCGCATCGCCCAAGGTTTCGGCAAGCTTGAGGCCGGCAAGGGCATTGGGGACATCAAGGGCGACGATAAGGCGATCATCTGCTTGCATCATGGCGGCTCCTTCGTGGGTTGGGCGGGTGATGGGCAATGGGGCGGGTGCTGTCAAGCAAGGAGGCAAGATGCGGGCGGTTTTTGATATTGGCGGGTCGCGGATCAGGGCGGGACGGTCGGCGGCGCCGGGGGTGGTTGAGGCTGAGGGGGTCTGGACAACGCCGGGGGCGGATTACGGCGCATTTGTCGAGGTTTTGCGCGAAGGGATGGGCCCGGATGCAACCAGCATTGCGCTGTCCATCGCCGGTGTGGTGGATCCGGCCACCGGGCGGATCCGGGCGGCGAACATCCCCTGTCTTGACGGGCGGCAGCTGGGTGCGGATCTGGCCCGCGATCTGGGGGTGCCGGTGGTCTTGGCCAATGACGCGGATTGCTTCGCGCTGGCCGAGGCAAGGTCCGGCGCGGGCATTGGGCATAGGGTGGTGTTTGGGGTGATCTTGGGCACCGGGGTTGGTGGTGGTTTGGTGATCGACGGACGCATTCACCAAGGTGCGGGCGGGGTTGCGGGGGAATGGGGGCATGGGCCGGTGCTGCGGGGATTAGCGCCCGAGATTGCGGATTGGCAATGTGGCTGCGGGCAGGCGGGGTGCCTTGACACCTTTGGCGGTGCGCGCGGGATTGAACGGCTGGACCGGTACCTGAACGGCGGCGCGCGCACCAGCGTTGAGGTTTTGACCGCCTGGGGGGCAGGCGAGGACAGCGCCGGACGGGTGATCTCCTTCTGGCTTGATCAGATGAGTGCTGCCTTGGCGATGGTGGTGAATGTCATCGGGCCGTCGGTGGTGCCGGTTGGTGGCGGGCTGGCCAATGCGGCGGCCTTGGTGGCGGCTTTGGATGGGGCCGTCAGGGGGCGGATATTGCGCGATTGTCCGCAGCCGCTGATGGTGGCGGCGCAAAATCAGGGCGAGCCGGGGATGATTGGCGCGTCCTGGCTGGAGGTTGATAATGGCTGAGGTCTTGCTTGAGGTCTGCGTTGAGACACCGGCGGGGCTGGCGGCGGCTGTGGCCGGGGGCGCGGACCGGATCGAGTTGTGCGCAGCCCTTGCCCTTGGCGGCTTGACGCCCTCGCCGGGGATGATGTCGGCGGCTGTTGCGGCGCGGGTGCCGGTCCATGCGTTGATCCGGCCCCGGGGCGGCGGGTTCGTTTATGACCGCGCCGAGGTTGGGGGGATGCTTGGCGATATATTGGCTGCACGCGCAACCGGGCTTGACGGCGTGGTCATCGGGGCGGCCTTGCCAGACGGGCGGCTGGATATCGAGGTTTTGCGCGAAATGGTTGCGGTGGCCGGGCCAATGGCCGTGACCTTGCACCGGGTTTTCGACTTTGTCCCCGATTGGGCCGAGGCATTGGAAAGCGCCATTGAGCTTGGCATCGGGCGGATACTGACGGCAGGCGGCAAAACGACGGCAAGTGCCGGCATCGCGCGGCTGGCGGCCCTGTTTGACCATGCCAAGGGCCGCATCTTGATCTTGCCGGCGGGCAAGATCCGGGCCGATACTGTGGATGCGCTGCTGGAGCGGCTGCCCCTGCGCGAGGTTCATGCCGCTTGCGGGAATGCCGGGCCAGAGCAGCCGGGTTTCGGGGCAGAGTGGCACACCGATGGGGCGGCGGTGCGGGCCCTGAAGGCCCGGCTTTTGTAATAACCGCGCGCCGGATCAGGCCGCCGGGCGGATCACCACGGCATCTTCCACCACAGCGGTGCGCGGCGACATCGCCAGCATCAGCTTGGCCGAAGCAACAAGCCGTTCTTTCAGCGGGGCCGCTCCCTTGGCGATGATCGGCGCCGAAGTGGGCACGCGAAGATCGCTGACGTCGCCATTGCCCTGATCGACCCGCAAGACGATGACAGCGTCGATGCGGCGGCGAAGGCGATCAATCTGGATTTGCGTGGCACGGGCGGAGAGTATGCGCATGATCAACCCCCCCGTTCTTGTGAAATAAGGAAAACGACTGCGGACATTGAAAACCTTCCTTCTGACAGGTCTGCAGTCAGATTAACCATGCCGAGCTTACGAAAAGGTTTCCGGTGATTGGCATTTTGTCGACAAGTGCCCCCCGTGCTTCGCATCCGCAAGAAACTTGGAGGGACGAAGAAGAATGCAAGTCAACATCAACTATGTGCGTGGGGCAGATGATCCGAAATCCGGCACGGTTCTTGGCGGGCGGTTTGCCGATCAATATATGGCCGCGCCCGATCATCTGGGCATTCGAATGGCATGAGCCGCAAAGGGACATCATCTTGCGCCGCGGCAAGCCGCTGTTTTCTTGCCAGTTCGGGACCGATCACCCCGACCGGCCAATACAATGGCTCGAGGTCGAAAAAACCCGGGGCTGACCGAATATGTCACCAGCATTGCCGAAACACTTGCGCCCTGAGAAAAGCGAAAAGTTTTTGCGTTATATCAAGGCGTGCGGGCTTGCACGGCGCCAGAATACTTCCCAAGTAAAAGGCAAGGCCCGATGGGGTGTGCCGCAAAGCGGGCGCCCTTGGCCGGGTGCTTTGATAAAGGAGAATGCCGATGAACATGGAAAAGTTCACGGAAAGGTCGCGCGGATTTTTGCAAGCGGCCCAGACCATAGCGATGCGCGAAGGCCACCAGCGGGTGCTGCCCGAGCATCTTTTGAAAGCCCTGATGGATGATGATCAGGGTCTAAGCGCAAATCTGATCCGCAATGCCGGTGGCGCGCCCGAACGGGTGGCCGAAGCGGTGGATGCGACGATTGCCAAGATGCCGAAGGTCTCTGGCGGTGATGGGCAGGTCTATGTCGATACCGCCTTGGTGCGGGTGCTGGATGAGGCCGAAAAGATCGCCAAGAAGGCGGGCGACAGTTTCGTGCCGGTTGAGCGGATCTTGATGGCTTTGACCATGGGCAAGGGCAAGGCCAAAGAGGCGCTGGACGCGGGCGGGGTGACGGCGCAAAAGCTGAACACCGCGATCAACGATATCCGCAAGGGACGCACGGCGGATTCGGCCAGTGCCGAAGAAGGCTATGACGCCTTGAAGAAATATGCGCGCGACCTGACCGAGGCCGCCGAAGAGGGCAAGATCGACCCGATCATTGGCCGCGATGAGGAAATCCGCCGCACCATGCAGGTGCTGAGCCGCCGGACCAAGAACAACCCGGTGCTGATCGGCGAGCCGGGCGTGGGCAAGACCGCGATTGCGGAAGGCCTTGCCTTGCGCATCATCAACGGCGACGTGCCCGAAAGCCTGAAAGACAAGCGGCTTATGGCGCTGGATATGGGTGCGCTTATTGCCGGGTCGAAATACCGGGGCGAGTTTGAGGAGCGGCTGAAATCGATCCTCAAGGAAATCGAAGCGGCCTCGGGCGAGATCATCTTGTTCATTGATGAGCTGCACACTTTGGTGGGTGCGGGTAAAAGTGATGGTGCCATGGATGCGGCCAACCTGATCAAGCCGTCCCTGGCACGCGGTGAGTTGCACTGCGTCGGGGCGACCACGCTGGATGAATACCGCAAGTATATAGAGAAGGACGCAGCCCTGGCGCGGCGGTTCCAGCCGGTTTTGGTGACCGAGCCTACGGTGGAAGACACCATCTCTATCTTGCGGGGCATCAAGGAAAAGTACGAATTGCACCACGGGGTGCGGATTTCGGACAGCGCGCTGGTGGCAGCGGCCACGCTTTCGCACCGCTATATCACCGACCGGTTCTTGCCCGACAAGGCGATTGACCTGATGGACGAGGCGGCCAGCCGTCTGCGCATGGAAGTGGACAGCAAACCCGAAGAGCTGGACCAGCTTGACCGGCAGATCCTGCAATTGCAGATCGAGGCGGAGGCGCTGAAGAAAGAAGATGATGCCGCCTCCAAGGACCGGCTGGAGCGCTTGGAAAAAGAGCTGGGCGATATTTTGCAGCAATCATCGGCGATGACCGCGAAATGGCAGGCGGAACGCGACAAGCTGGAATCCTCGCGCGGGTTGAAAGAGCAATTGGATCAGGCGCGCGGCGAGTTGGACCATGCCAAGCGTGAAGGCAACCTCGCGCGCGCGGGGGAGCTGTCTTATGGGGTCATCCCGGCGCTTGAGAAAAAGCTGGCCGAGGCCGATGGCGGCGCAGACGGGTTGATGGTGGAAGAAGCCGTGCGCCCCGAACAGATTGCCGAGGTGGTTGAACGCTGGACCGGGATCCCCACCAGCAAGATGCTGGAAGGCGAACGCGACAAGCTGTTGCGCATGGAAGAAGAGCTGGGCCGCCGGGTAATCGGCCAACGCGCGGCGGTTGCGGCCATCTCAAACGCCGTGCGCCGGGCGCGGGCCGGGTTGAATGATGAAAACCGGCCCTTGGGCAGCTTCTTGTTTCTGGGCCCCACGGGTGTGGGCAAGACCGAGCTTACCAAGGCGGTGGCCGAATATCTGTTTGACGATGACGGCGCCATGGTCAGAATTGATATGTCGGAATTCATGGAAAAGCATGCGGTCAGCCGGTTGATCGGCGCGCCTCCGGGCTATGTCGGCTATGACGAAGGCGGGGTGCTGACCGAGGCGGTCAGGCGCCGTCCCTATCAGGTGGTCTTGTTCGATGAGGTCGAAAAGGCGCATCCCGATGTCTTCAACGTGCTTTTGCAGGTTCTCGACGACGGGGTCTTGACCGATGGGCAGGGCCGCACGGTGGACTTCAAGCAAACGCTGATTGTCCTGACCTCTAACCTTGGAAGCCAGGCGCTGAGCCAGTTGCCCGAGGGGGCGGATAGTGCGGGCGCGCACCGCGATGTGATGGAAGCGGTCCGGGCGCATTTCCGGCCGGAGTTCCTGAACCGTCTGGATGAGACGATCATCTTTGATCGGTTAAGCCGCGTGGATATGGACGGCATCGTCTTGATCCAGATGAAGCGGTTGGAACAGCGGCTTGCCTTGCGCAAGATCACGCTGGATCTGGATGATGGCGCGCGCAAATGGCTGGCCGATGAAGGCTATGACCCGGTGTTCGGCGCGCGGCCCCTGAAACGGGTGATCCAGCGCAGCGTGCAAGACCCGCTGGCCGAAATGATCCTTGCGGGCGATGTGAAGGACGGCGACACCGTGACCGTCAGCGCCGGGGCCGATGGGCTTTTGGTGGGCGAGCGGGTGTCAAAATCGTCACGGCCCGTGCCGGAAAACGCCGTGGTGCATTGATACGAAGGGGCGGGGAGACCCGCCCTTTTTGCCGAACGTCGCGCATCTATGATCAGTTGGGGCGGATTTTTGAACCCTATCAACGCGCCACATCAGGCATTTCTGACCCAAACCGGACCTTCAACGCGGCTTGCGCCATGCTCGGCAGGGCGGACTTTCCAGACTTTCACCAGAGACGATCCAGTGACCGCAATGCAGCTGAACGCGCTCCTTCGCTACGCGCCACTTGATTACCTGCGCAGGGGTTTGGGTGGTACAGACCGTGTCTTGCGTTGCGCCTAATCAATCAATTCATATCGGTTGGCATTGCCTTGGCTTGTGAAACCTCGATGCAATCATGGCTATCGATGGTAGTCATCTTCAACCCGTACGATGTCCGCTTCCTCAAGGCGATCGCCAAACTGCACCTCGATGAATGCCAATTTCTCGTCGCCATCATTTTCGATACGATGTTTTGTCTCACGCGGAACGTAGACATGGCTGCCTGGATCAACGCGCAAGGTATCACCTCCGATGGTGACAATCCCTCTGCCAGCCACCACAACCCAATGCTCTGATCGGTGATTATGGTACTGGAGGGAAAGGCGTTGACCGGGGTTTACCTCAATTGTTTTTAACGTGAAGTTCGCCGCGGCCTCGACTACTTTCCATCGACCCCAAGGGCGGTCATCGGATTGTCCGGCATGGTACTCGGATTGGGTCAATTCACATATCCTTTCTGAATTGGTAATTGCTTAGGTCGCCACCAGACGGGCCAAACCAGGCTCGAACTGAACGCTGACCGCATCGCCTTGACCAAATGGTTGATCAACCAGATTGCTGATGACGAAGAGTTTTCCTAACGGGCTGTCGACGGTGTAGTGAATTTCTTTCCCGAGGTAGGCCGCGTAGCTCACTACACCTTTGATCCCGGACTGATCGGCACCAAGAAGGCGCAGATGGTGCGGGCGCAGAACCATCTTGGCAGCACCTTTGTTCAGGCCACCGGCGGGCACTTGATAGGTCGAACCGTCCATTTGGACGCTTGCCACACCATCCGTCACTTTGTCGATCTCACAGGCGGCCAGATTGGCGTCTCCTATGAAGTCGGCAATGAATTCGGATTTTGGCGTCTCGTAGAGATCGGCGGGAGTTCCTTCTTGCGCGATTTCGGCGTTTTTCATGACGATAATCCTGTCGGAAACGGCCATGGCTTCCTCCTGATCATGAGTGACATAGACGGCCGTCAAGCCAAGGCGCTGCTGGATCTGGCGGATTTCCTCGCGCACATGGCGGCGCAGTTTGGCATCGAGGTTCGACAGCGGCTCGTCCAACAACAGCACCTCGGGCTCCAGCACGATCGCGCGCGCGACGGCCACGCGCTGTTGTTGCCCGCCGGACAATTCGCTGGGCAGTCGATCCCCGAAGCCAGCAAGACCCACCAGTTCCAAGCCGTGTTCGGCCTGCTGCGCGGCTTCGCGTTTCGGCACGGCCTTGACGGTTAGGCCATAGGCCACGTTTTCCCGCACGGTCATATGGGGAAACAGCGCGTAAGACTGAAACACCATCGACACCTTGCGGTAAGTCGCGGTCAGATGCGTCACATCCATGCCGCCGATGTAGATGCTGCCCTCGCTCGCCATCTCAAGCCCCGCGATCAGGCGTAGGGTCGTGGTTTTGCCACATCCGCTTGGGCCCAGCAGCGTCACAAGCTGGCCTGCATCGATGGTCAGGTCGAGTTTCTTGAGCGCCGTGACCGCACCGAACCGTTTGACCACACCGTCAAACCGCACGGACCCTGGTGATAGTTTTGTCATGTCTTATCTCCGGTTGGCCCGTTCAGGCAGGCTGTTGCACGCGGTCCGTCCGGCGCAAACGCCGCGTCCCGATCAAGGCTTGAAGCAGAAGGATGGCGGTAAGCATGGTCACGATCAGCACGGCCGAATAGGCAATCGCGATGCCGAATTCGCCGTTCTCGACCCGGCCCACGATGAACGATGTGGCCATGTTGTGCTTGGCGCTAACCAAAAAGATCACGGCGCTGACAGATGTGATCGCCCGCACGAAACTATATGTCAGCGCCGCTAGAATGGCCGGCCCCATCAGCGGCAAGATCACCCGCCGCACGGTTGTAAAGCTGTTGGCCCCCAGCGTGATCGACGCCTCGTCTAGGCTACTGTCCAGCTGTGACATGGCCGCGATGCCACCGCGCACACCCACGGGCATATTGCGGAACACGAAGACGATAATCAGGATGATGCTGGTCCCGGTCAGCTCGATCGGCGGAAAGTTGAACGCCATGATGTAGCTGACGCCGATCACCGTGCCGGGAATGGCAAAGCTGAGCATGGTCGAAAACTCGAACGCCTCTTTGCCGACGAATTTCTGGCGGACCAGCAGGTAGGCCGTGGCCAGCCCCACCATAGCCGTCAGCGGGGCTGCGATGGATGAAATGGTCAGCGTTGTCAGGTAGCTGTCCCAAGCCACGCCAGTCAGCCGGCCTGTGGAAAGGTCGATCCCGAAAGCCTTGATGTAATGGGCCAGCGTGAAGGTATGGTCATACCCCCAGAGCTTAACGAAACTTCCAAAGACGATCATCGTATAAACCACCGCCGTCAGCGCCGCCCAAGGCAGGGCCAGGCCGTAGCACAGGTTGCGCACCATCGGGCTAAGCGCCGCGTTCTGGCCTGAATCCGCCTTTCCGGTGATCGTGGCATAGGATTTCTTGCCGACCCAGCTGCGCTGCAACAAAAAAGCGCTCAGCGTCAGGGTCAGAAGAGCGAGTGCGAGGATAGCAGCCTTTGCGGGGTCCGCGACAGAGCCGACGATGGCAAAGTAAATCTCGGTCGAGAGCACGCCAAAGTTGCCGCCCAGCACCAGAGGGTTGCCGAAATCCGCCAGGCTTTCGATGAACCCGAGCAAGAAGGCATTGGCCAGGCCGGGCCGCATCAGCGGCAAAGATACATAGCGGAAGGTTTGCCACCGGTCTGCATCCAGCGTTTGCGAGGCTTCTTCCATCGAGGGGCTGACACCTTGGACCACACCGACCAGCACCAGAAAGGCGATAGGGGTGAAAGACAACAATTGCGCGAAATAGACGCCCCAGAAGCCATAAAGCCAGCGGGTCTTTTCGGTGCCGAACAGGTCGGCGGCCAGTTCCGTGACGGTGCCGTTGCGGCCAAACAGCAAGATCAGCGCCAGGCCAATCACAAAGGGCGGCGTGATGATCGGAATGATGGTCAGCACGCGCAGCAGTTTCTTGGCGCGAAAATCCGTGCGGGTGAAGATCAGAGCAAACGACAGACCCAGCAAGGTTGTTCCCGCCCCCGTCATCGTCGCGAGAAACAGTGAATTGATCGCCACGCCGCAGGAGTTCGGCCCAATAAGACAGCGAAGCCCCCACAGGTCGCTGCTAAAGAAACGCGGGAAAAATTCGGTGAGCGAATAGCCGCCCTGAACCTCAAAAGCCCGCGCAAGGATGTGGGCAACGGGGTAGAACACGAACACACCGACCAAGGCGATGATCAACCCGATCATGCTGACGACAAAGGCATCCCCCCGCCCTTTGCCCGTTTGCGACAGCGACACGGTCAACACGAACAACAGCGCAAACAGACAGACCCCTGCCCCGACGCCGAAGCCCGCCTGTCCGGCGGTCACGACATCCCCCGTCAGAAGGGTTTCGAACAGCCGTGGCCCTGCCCGCACGATAGTCAGGCCTTGCAATGCCGTCAGTGCCAGCCCCGCAGCAGCGCTCCACATCGTCAGTCTGGCCCGCAACACGGGCGCCTTGACGGCCAGTTGGGCCATCAAGGCCGCAAGCCCCGCAAGCAGCGGCGGCCATAGCCACCAATGCCCGCCCCGCAGTGCCAGCATAAGACCCGTGGAAGGCGCACCGTCACTCAGCCATTCCCAAGATGTGAAGGCCCTGTCGGTCATATGCCAGGGCAGCAGGGCAAAGCCCGCCAACCCGACCAGCAGCCAAAGTGCGATCGTGCGTTTCATAGCATGTCCATGTCTTTGAGGGCGCGGCACCGCTGAAAGGGCACCGCGCAAAAGCTCCGGCACGAGGAGAGATTCGCGCCGGAGACCTTACTTACTGCTGCGGGTTCGGATCGCCGACTTCTTCATCCCAACGGGCCAGAAGCCGCGCGCGGGTCTCGGACGAGCCATAGGTGGCAAAATCGTAGTCGATCAGCTTGATCGAGGCCAGATCAGGGCTTTCCGGCGGAATGGTCGCTTCAGCATTGGACGGCACTTGAAAATTACCCGTTTCCGGTGCGAGCGATTGGACGTCAGCGCGCAGCGCGAATTCGACCCATGCCTTGGCACCTTCAAAATTCCGAGCACCTTCGATGATGCTCACCGCGCCAACCTCGTAGCCTGTGCCTTCGCACGGCGACACAATGGCAAGCGGGAAGCCTTGTTGGGCGAGATTAACCATGTCGTGCATGAAGCCGATGGACACGCCCGTTTCGCCGCGTGCGGCGGCCTTGGACGGCGCAGAACCGGACTTCGTGTAAGAGTTCACATTCGCACCCACTGCCGCCAAGCGCACAAACGCCTCGTCTTCGCCAAACAGCTGAACGAAGGTCGCCAGTTCGGTATAAGCCGTGCCAGAGCTGTTCGGGTTCGCCACCTGAATTTCACCGGCAAAGCGCGGATCAGCAAGGTCGGCCCAACAGGCGGGTGGCGCGATGCCTTTTTCCGCCAGAATTTCGGTGTTGTAGGCAATCCCCAGCGCGCCAGCGTAAATGCCAACGGTGCGCCCTTCGGAAATATCGGCCATATTGCGCGCCCAGCCCAAAAGCCCATCCGTGGAAACACCCGAAGGCTGCGTCAGCCCTTCTTCGGCGGCGATCAGATGCGGGTCACCTGTGCCACCCCACCAGACGTCGATTTTCGGGTTGCCCGCCTCGGCGCGGACCTGCGCCAGCGTTTCGCCTGTGGATTTGCGGACCATCAACACGTTTGTATCGGGATTTTCGGCTGCAAAAGCCGAGACCATCTGATCACACCAGTCCTGCTCAGCGCCGCAAACCACATTCAGGTCTTCAGCCATTGCGGCACCTGCCAATGCCGATGTTGCCGCAAACAACGCCGCGGAAAGTTTCATGGATCGTTTCATATTATTTCCTCCCAGAAATATCCTCCGCCCTGCATTGCGCCGCAGGGTCCGTGGGAAAACCGTAGCGCCTGCCCTTTGAAAACGAGAGAAGCGTTCAATGAACAATGCTACAGATCGGGGCGTTTATTGTTAACAAGGTTACAGATGAGGTCGGCGGCTGTAATTCTTGTAATACAAAAAACGCAGACCCCGGCGGTCAATGCGCTTAAGGTGCATTCAGGGAATGGAGCAATTCGCAATGAGACGGCCAAGGATCGGCATTGTCGACGACGAGGCAGCTGTCCGTGAGGCGGTGGCCGCGTTGCTGGGCGAGAACGAATTCTTCCCCGTGCCCATGAGCTGTACCGCGGATTTTGACGCGCTCGGCACTCCGCCGGATTTGGACCTTGTGTTGATCGACTTGAAACTGCGCGGGGAATCCGGGCTGACACTCGCACAGAAAATCCGAAACACCCATGACCTGCCCATTGTGATGCTGACCGGCGCAGGCGACGAGACCGACAAGATCATCGGGCTGGAAATTGGCGCGGATGACTATCTGCTCAAGCCATTTAACCCGCGCGAATTAATCGCCCGCATCCGCGCCGTGTTGCGTCGGTACGCCGGGCATGCGGCCCCGATCGTCTCGGCGAAGCATCAGATCCGTTTCGGGCATCTAGTCGTTGACCGCACGCAGCGGACCGTCAGCACGGCGGACGGACACGATATCGGTTTGACCAATGCCGAATACCGGCTGCTGGATTATCTGATCGACCGGCCCAACCAAATAATTCCGCGCGTTGATCTGCTTAGCGAAATCGGCAGCGACCTGACGCGGTATATGGACCGCACGATTGATGTGTTGATCTTGCGTTTGCGCCGCAAGATTGAACTGGTGCCCTCAAAGCCCCTGCACCTGCAAACGCGGCGTGGCCAGGGGTATATCTTTGTCGCGGATCTGTCCGGGCCGACAGCATGACATGGTACCCGTTCAAAAGCGTGCGCAGCCGATTATGGGCGGCTTTTGCACTATTGTCTTTGGCGGTACTTACCATCGGGGCGGTGACGTGGGCCTCGCTCGAGCGCGTGGATATGCGCTTGCAGGATCTGCACCGACAAACCCTTAGCCAAGTGGCGCAGGCCCTTGATCTGTCAAAACGCTCGACAGATCTTGCAACCTCAGCGCCCTATCTCTTGAACCAGCGTTCCAACTTCCTGATCAACCAAGAGGGACAAAAACTGCTGGATGCGCTGGAGGCTGTCAGCGCCGATTGGCCCGAAGCGGCATTTGGAGGCAGTTCGGCCGAGACCGACATCGTTTCGAAAGCGATAGAGCGGATGGCCGCCGGCGTGACTGATCTGATCAAGGCGGCTTCAACGCTCGACACCATCCAAACCGAACTTCAGGTTCAAACCGCCGGATTGGGCGATCTGCACGATCAGGCTCGTCTGGCGATTGGCGACGCGGACATGCAGGACAGTCAGCGCCTGATATGGTGGAAGCTGCAAAGCATGACATCGGACGCGCTCAACGCCGCTTATGTCAGCAATCTGATTGGGGTTGGTGAAGATCAGCGCCGGTTTCTGGCTTTGCAGCGCGATCTGGGCCCCATACCTCTGACCGCGCAACAGCAGACATTCTTGATGGACCTCAACGGGACCGTCAGCGGCCCCACTGGCGTATTCGAACAGCGCAGGCAGGAGCTATCGACCATAATGGGTGCGCAAAACGCTTTGTTCCGCATACGCTATGATGCGGGCGTCGTCAGCACCTCGGCCAGCAATTTCGCCATAGCCGCCGAACAGTTTCTGGCGCAAGAACGCACGTCTTCATCCTCGACAATCCAGCTAACCAAGCTTGGCGTCATTGGAATTGCCATTGCCAGTCTCGGGCTCGCCCTGATTTCTGCCCTCTATGTGTCACGGTATGTCACTTATAATATGGGACGCATATCAGCCGCGATGGTACAGCTTGCGCAAGGCGATCGCAGCAGTTCCTTGCCACGCAAGTTTCCCGAAAAGGACGAGATCGGCGATCTTTTCCGGTCTTTTCGCATCTTCCGCGCCAATGCCCTGCGCCTTGATCGGTCAAACCGGCAGTTGGATCAACGTAACACCTTGTTCCAAAAAGTATTTATCAATATTTCGGACGGGGTATCCATAACCGATGCGACAGGCCGGATTACGGCCCAGAATCCGGCGATGGAGGCGATTCTGGGGCTGCAAAACGGGC
This sequence comes from Albidovulum sp., assembly GCA_049680345.1. Taxonomy (GTDB): domain Bacteria; phylum Pseudomonadota; class Alphaproteobacteria; order Rhodobacterales; family Rhodobacteraceae; genus TMP-24. The sequence continues at coordinate 17,766 of JBAUHP010000097.1, forward strand.
CACAAATCGGCAGGTCCTTCATTAACCAGCTCAGAAGCGGCACCTTCGGGGCTGCCGCCGAGGCAGCGGGCATAACAGACGACCACCGTGGATATTGCGAATTGGAAAGCCTTGACGGACAGCACGTTGAACTGCGCGCCAGCCGCCTGCCCGATGACGGGCGCGTCTGGCTGTGCGCGGATGTCACAGAGCAACGCCGCCTGACCGATCGGCTGCAACAGATCGACCGGATCGAAGCCTTGGGTAAGGTTGCGGGCAACACGGCGCATGATTTTGGCAACATCTTGTCCACTATCGCCACCCATGCCCACCTTCTGGGTGCGGATGAAACCCTCGGGACGCATCCGTCGCTGACCGCCATCAAGAACGCCACGGAATACGGCAGCTCGCTTACCCAGCGGTTGCTCGCTTTCGCCAAAAAGCAGCACCTTGCGCCCGAGGTGGTAGACCTTAACACGCTTGTCGAAGGGATCGTGGATCTGGTTGAAATCAGCCTGAAACAGGAGGTCGCATTCGAAGTGGGCTTTGCCGACGGCCCTTTGTGTGTTCGCGTCGATCCCGGCCAGCTTGAAAGCGCTTTGCTGAACCTGATTCTAAACGCCAATCAGGCGATTACGAAACACGGAACGATCAGATTAGAGCTTAGCCAGTCCGCCAATAAGGCCGCCTCCATCAGGATCACAGACACAGGAATCGGCATGTCACCTGACATCCTGAACCGGGTCGTAGAGCCGTTCTTCACAACCAGATCGCATGACGGCGGCACCGGCCTTGGGCTTTCAATTGCATATGGCTTCATTCGCCAGACGGGCGGTGATCTTAAAGTTTCCAGTTCGGTCGGCGAAGGGACAACCATCGACATAGCACTTCCACTGGCCGAACCGACCAGACCCGTCCTTGCACAATATCAGGGCAAGCATGCCTTGGTTGTCGAAGACGAAGCCCAAGCACGACAGCGGGCGCAACGGGCGCTAGAAGCCTTTGGATTTATCGTAACAGCATGCACAGACGGCAACTCTGCCCGAGACCAATTGACCCGACATTCATTCGATGCATTTGTTACTGATCTTGATCTTGGGGAAGGTGTGGGTGGTTGGGATTTGGTTGATCTTTACCTCTCACAGAACCCGACCAATCAAGCGGTTGTCGTCTCTGGTCGTCAGATCGACATCCAAGCTGTAGCTTCGCAATACGGCAGCCGTCTGCAGTTTTTGTCCAAACCGCTTGATCCGGAGCATCTGCGACACCGGATCAATCTGGGATCACGCAGACCATAGATATGTTTCATGGCTTCGTTCTTCAAATCCACCATTTGCAAATCAGACAAGTTTCAACTTCGCAAAGACTGCAGATCTTGCTTGATCTCCGCCTTGAAGCCAAAACCTACTGAACGCGCATCTCTCGGCCCAAGCGCGATTGAAAGCAGATGCGGACAAAGCAACATCTCACTGCGAATGCGCCAAGGTCCGCTTGGCTGAATCAGCGGCTAGTCCTTTACCAAGTCCACCAAGGGTTGGAATGCAATGTGATGCTGCTGGCTGCGCAATTAACCACGCGAATAGGCTCCAATTTTCGAAGTGCCCAGCCGATTGCTTACCAGCGCCTCAGCAAAGGTGACACCTGCTGCTACACCATCGATGACTGGAAGCCCGAATTCCTCGCTGAGCTGCGCCATAAGGTCCGCCATTCCCGCACAGCCCAAAACGATTGCTTCTGTATTGTCATGCGCGATGGATTCGCGGATTTCAGACCTGATTTTCAGCAATGTCGCCGGATCGCCCTCTTCCAGTTTCAGGACTGGGATATCGGTTGCGCGAACGCGGGCGCATTTTTGGGCCAATCCGTAACGCAGCAGGTTGTTTTCCAGACCTGGCACAGAGCGCGAGAGCGTTGTTATGACGCTGAACTTATTCGCAATCATACTGGCTGCGTGATAGGCGGCCTCGCCGATGCCCAAAACGGGGACATCGACCAGTGTGCGCACCGCATCAACGCCGGTGTCATCGAAACTGGCAATGACGATCGCATCAACATCCGGGTGCCGCGCGACCTCGGCCAGCAGGCCGGGGATGCAGGTGGCAACGTCCAAAAAGCCCTGAATACTGGCCGGTCCGTCTTGTGAGTTGGTCGCAATGATCTCGGTGTCAGGGCGGGCAACAGCCCTTGCTGCAATCGCAATTTTGGCCGTCATGGAACTGGTAGTGTTCGGGTTGATCACCAGGATTTTCATATCAGCTCACACCTCGCCGCCAAGGTAGGCGGCCTTGATCCGGTCATCGTGCAGCAGCTCTTTGGAGTTGCCTTCAATGACCACATTGCCCGTCGCCATTGCATAGGCGCGGTGCGAGATACTCAACGCCATGCGCGAGTTTTGTTCGACCAGCAACACAGACACGCCTTCGTCGCGGTTGATCGCAACGATCGAACGGGCGATGTCCTGCACCAGCTTGGGGGCGATGCCAAGGCTGGGTTCGTCCAGCAGCAACAGCTTGGGCTTGGCCATCAGCGCACGGCCAATCACCATCATCTGTTGTTCACCGCCCGACAGCGTTCCTGCGGCTTGAGAGTAGCGTTCTTTCAGGCGCGGAAAGCGGGTCAAGATACTATCCAAGGTGTTTTGTATCTCTGCCTTGTCGTTGCGGGTGAAGGCCCCCATCATCAAGTTGTCTTTGACCGACATGAACGGAAACACGCGGCGACCCTCGGGCACCATGGCGATACCGCGTTTGACGATGTCGGAAGGATCGGTGCCGTCCACGCGTTCCCCTTCAAAGGTCACAGAACCGCTTTTCGGTTTGGCAAGTCCGGTGATCGCCCGCAGGATTGACGATTTGCCCGCGCCATTGGCCCCGATCAACGCGACAGTTTCGCCTTGGTTCACATTCAGGGACACGCCCTTCAGTGCGTACACATGATCGTAATACAGCTCGACGTCTTTGAAATCCAACATGGCTGTCATGGTTTACATCCCGATCTCATCGTCGACGCTGCCAAGATAGGCCTCGATGACTTTTTCATTATTCTGGATTTCAGACGGCGTGCCTTCGGCAATTTTCTCGCCAAAGTTCAGCACTACAATCCGGTCCGAGATATTCATGACCGCTGGCATATCGTGCTCCACCAGCATGACCGTCACACCGCGTTCATCGCGCACGGAGCGGACCAGATTTACCATGTTCATCGTCTCATCATGGTTCATTCCTGCAAATGGCTCATCCAACAGCAGCACCTTTGGGTCCGTCGCAAGACCGATTGCAATGCCAAGCGCGCGCAGGCTGCCTTGCGGCAGATTGCTGGCCTGTTCATTACTGATCCCGGACATGCCAAGGAACTCCAGCAACTCATCCGCATATTTCTCAAAGGCGGTCACATCTGCCTTGGCCGTTTTCGATCCCCAGAAATATCCTGCGAGCGAGGCCTTGGCGCGCAGGTGCTGTGCCACCACGACGCTTTCACGCACGGTCATGCTTTTGAAAATCGTGGTTTCCTGAAACGTACGCACGACCCCTTTGCGCGCCACGATATGTGGCTTGAGGTTTGAAATACGCTCGCCCTGATAGATCACTTCGCCAGAGGTCGTCGGCGTAAAGGACGCGATCATTTTGAACAGCGTGGATTTGCCCGCGCCGTTCGGCCCGATCACCGACAGGATTTCATTCTCGGCCACATCAAAGCTGATCGCATTGTTCGCGGTCAGACCACCGTATTTCTTGGTGACGTTCTTGACTTGAAGAAGCGGGCTCATTTGTCACCTCCTTTGCCGAAACGAAGGCTTAGCAGGCCATTGGGAAGGAAACGGATGATGATGATCAGGAGGGTTGAATAAATCAGCATCTGGTATTTGCCGAATTCAAACAGCAAGTCCCAGCCAAAGTAGAGAACCAGCGTGCCAAGCATCGGGCCAAAGACATAGCCAAGGCCGCCAAGAAAGCAGTTCAGCATGAAGTTGACGGAGTCTGCGACCTGAAAGCTTGATGGATAGACCGATTGCGCGATGGAGCCGAACATCGCCCCGCCAAGTCCGCCGAAGAAGCTGGAGATGGCAAAGATCACGATGCGAATATAGGCGATGTTGACACCGATGGAACTGGCGAGTTCCTCGTTCTGCTGCATCGAGCGGCACAGATGCCCAAGGCGGGAATTCACCAGTCGGTAAAGCGCTGCATAGGTCAAGACCATGATGATGCAGGCGGTGTAATAGAACGCGAGCTTGGTGTTCTCCATCCCCGCAAAGTCAGGCAGGATTTGAATGCCGAACACAGAAATACCGGATGGCAGCGGTATGTTGGAAATACCCGATGCCCCGTTTGTAATCGGCAGCGCAAGGGCAGTCAGCGTAACAACCTGGGTCAGAACCAGCGTGATCATCGCGAAGTATACGCCACGCAGACGCAAGATCGGCAGGCCGACCAAGATCGCAACGATTGCCGCGAATATACCCGCCGCTGGCAGTGATATCCAAAATGACCAGCCCGCCTTGACCACCAAAATAGCCGAGACATAGGCGCCGATGAGCGCGAAAGCGCCTTGGCCAATATTGATCCGGCCGATGTAAAACGTCAGCCAGACCCCGGCGCTGGCGATCGCCAAAAGGGCCACAGATGTAAGGGTAAAGTAGAAGTCCCAGCGCCCTGTTGCGCCAATGATGAGCGGAACGCCGATGAAGATCATGAAAAGAACTATCCCGACGCGGACAAGCTGTTTTGAGGAAAATCCAAGCATCACATCAACCCCACGGCTTGCCCATCAGACCTTGCGGCCTGATGGCCAGGAAGATCATCAGGGAAACGAAGATCAGCAGATAGGTAATATCGCCGTACTGATAGAGCAGCGCGAGGCCAATGGCCTCCATAAATCCAAGGATGATACCGCCCCAAATGGCGCCGGAAATCACACCCGCGCCACCGATCATGACCATCATGAAGGCTTTGATCGATGTGGGCCCGCCCATACCAAGGTTCACACCGGTAATCGTGACGAGCAGACCACCGACCAGACCAGCAAGCATCGCACCAAGGGCAAAGCCGATCATCGAGTAGTGGTCTACATTCACGCCCATCAACTGGGCCGCTGTACGATCTTGGGCCAGGGCGCGCAGGGCGCGGCCGGTCTTTGTGTATTGCATCAAACCGATGAAGGCGACGATCGACAAGATCGCCAGAAAGCAGATCAAGATACGATCATACGGCATGATGATCCGAAAATCCCAGTTCAGCACCCCATCGACGATCTTCGGAACACCGCGTTGCTTTTCACCAAATACAATCAAGATCACCGCATCCAGAAAGAAGGCGATACCTGCGGCCAAGAGCATTGTGCTTTCTTCGCGTGCCGAACCCTTGATCACCGGGGCAAAGAGGTATCGTTCGATCAGCGCCCCCAAGATCGCCAGAGTGATACAAGACATGACAAGAGCCAGAACGAACGGCACACCCCACTGACCGTAGAATGTATAGGTGACAAAGCCACCGATCACATACATCTGCCCATGGGCAAAGTTGAGAACGTTCATGAGGGCAAAGATCAGGGTCAGGCCAAGCGCGATCATCGCGTACTGCGATCCCAGATAGACGCCATTGGCAAGTATCTGTTCCATGGAACTTTTCTTTCTTGGAAAAGCCCCGGGCCATGTTCGGCCCGGGGAGGATCTGCTTAGGAAAAAGTTTGAAGCAGAAAGGAGGGTTTAATCGACCTCAGCAACGAACAGCGTCTTAAATGCGCCATCCTCATACACGTTGACCACGAGCGGAACAGACACTTGGCGCTTCTGGCCAAAGGATGTCATGCCCACATAACGCAACTTTGCGTCCCCGTTCATGTAGGGGTTTGGTGCTTCAAACGTGTCCATCGTGGCCTGAAACGCAGCCACATCAGTCAGGGCAGCAGGGTCGGCCTTGAGGGTCTCAAGAATGTACTCAAGCGCATAAACCTTGGTGTTTGATTCGTCGTTATATTCGCCAAACATATCGGTATAGCGCTGAACGAATTCATTCATCATTGGCGAGGCAAGCTCTGGTGTGGACGCACCACCGACCGAGATGAATCCATTTGCCAGTTCACCGGCACCTTCGGCCAGAACGCCAGCGTCCTGCGCGGTTTCGGTCGAAATCAAGCCCTGGAAGCCCAGTTCGCGGGCCGAGCGGATCAGCTGCGGCGCATTAGCTGGCGACACGCCGGACAGGACCAGCAGATCAGGCTGGCTGCGCATCACAGGGGTCAGAACTGGGGTAAAGTCAGTGGTGTCGACCTGATAGGTCACGTTATCTGAAACCACTTCCAACCCGAGGGCCGTGGCTGCCTCGACACCGCCGTCACGCTGGCTCAGCGGATCGGATTCGTTGGCGGCGATGAACGCGACGGTCTTCACGCCTTCGTTTTCCATCAGGTACTTATAGATTGCCGGTCCGGACTGGTAGTTTGCGACCATGCCCAGAACAGCATTGGAAGCCGGTGCCTGATAAAGGTCTTTGGGAAACGCATAAGGAAAGTACATAATCCCGTTGGCCTCAGCCACAGGCCGCACAGCTGCAGCGCCGTCATCGACGTTGGGACCAACAACATAGTGGATGCCTTCTTGGGCCATCTTCTCCATGCCAGCGATCGCGCGCTTGGGGTCTTTTTGATCGTCGAATGACACGATTTCGATGTCATATGTCGTATCACCGATGGTGTAGCCACCGGTCTCATTAATCCAAGCCGCACGCGCTTCCATTGAGCGCTGGTTGGAAATGCCCCATGCCGCAGCGGGGCCGCTGGTCACGCCAACAAATCCGATTTTCAGAACTTGGTTCTGTGCGAAGGCAGCAGTTGCCCCAAGAGCTGTCAGTGTGGCAGCCGTCAGAGCCGCCGTCATAAGTGATCTTCGTTGCATGTTTCAAACTCCCGTTGAATTCAATTTTGGCGCTTTTTGCGCAATTCTTGGCCGGCAGTATTGATGGAATCCCCATGCATGCCGTGGGGTCACTTCACTATTGTTAACAATCTTTGTCAACGCATTTGTTGTTTTCGTCGACAAAGCTGATAGCTTGGCTTTACTCTGTTTGAAGGTTAGGCGTTTGCGGCCAACCCAAATCGTAAAGACCGTCAGTAATGAAAGTCATCTTGTGTCATCCAATCCACAGCAAAGCAGCATAGCTACATCGAACCCAAAGTCGGGATCAGATGAGAGCCTTATTGTTGAACGAATCTACAAGGCCGTGATGGAACAACGTTTGGCACCGAATACCAAACTGAGTGAGGCGCGCCTTTGTGAAACCTTTGGTGTAGGGCGCATGCGCGTTCGTCGCGCACTTCTTCTGCTCTCAAGTCAGGGCATCATTAAGCTACAGTCAAATCGTGGTGCATATGTCGCGTGTCCCGACAAGTCCGAGGCGAACGATGTGTTCGCGGCCCGGATGTTGATTGAGCCACCACTCGTGCGGCAACTGGCGCAAAGTTCGGGCGATATTGATCTGGCACTTTTGACCAACCACATTGCCCTTGAGGATGCGGCCCGCGAAAAAAACGAACGCACCGAGATCATTCGGTTGTCTGGTGAGTTTCACACAAAACTCGCCCAAGCGACCGGAAACAAGTTTATCTTCCGCATGATGCGCGAGTTGGTCACGCGGACATCACTTATCGTCGGGCTCTTCGGATCATCCGAAAACGCCAGTTGCCCGGATGATGAACACATCAACATCCTGAAGGCGATCGAGTCAAAGAGCCCGGAACTGGCCGAACAGTTACTGATATCTCACCTTAACCACATTCAAAGCGGTCTCGATATGGAAGCGCGCCGGGAACCCCAAGATGACTTGGCGGCCATTCTTGGTTCCGATTGATCGGACCATTGCTTTTTTGAAATGGTAATCCGTTTGATCCAGCCCAATCCTG
>JBAUHP010000098.1:0-2603 GCA_049680345.1 Albidovulum sp.
CCCCTTCAATCTCACCCTGGGCATCCCCCTATATGTGGCCATAGCCACGCAGTTGACCGGAGGCTGATATGCAGATGCATCCCGCAAAGCGCGTCGAAATAGTGATCGAAAAGCCGTTGGAGGGGCGCCTGACGGATGCGCTCACCAAAGCAGGTGTGACCGGCTATACGATTTTGCCGGTGCGCGGCGGATCTGGCCGGTCGGGGACTTGGACGCGCGAGGGCCAGATTGGCCGCGCCGGGATGGTGATGGTCGTTTGCCTGATCAAGCCAGAGAGGCTGGACGCGCTTTTGGAGGCCGCGTTTGCGGTGGTTGAGCGTCATATTGGCGTGGTCTCGGTGACTGATACACTCGTTCTTAGGGCTGAGCGTTTTTGATGTCGCACAAAGGTCAGTAACTTTACCGTCAGGTGGAGCCTAAACCCAAGTCAGTAGCGGCTTGGATTTTAGGTGTTTTGGGCCGCCTCCGCCAAGACTGGCGGTCGTTTCATTGCAAAATTTCAGTAGGGTCGGAAGCTTTGCGCAAAGGCCCGTTCACCTTCTGAGGTGAAGGCAATCACCCGGCTGCCGGGCAGACGCCGTGCCCAGCCGCGCGCTTCAAAGGCGCCAAGATAGGCGCGGCCAAGGCGCCCGCCCAGATGGCTGCGCCGGGCGCTCCAATCCAGACAGGTGCGGCACAGGGGCGCGCGGCTGGCGTCGAAGACCTCGGGCGTGATGTCAAAGCCGGCCGCAAATTTCCATGCGGCGGGCGTTGGCATCAGCCCCTCGCCGCGGGCCTCAAAATGCCCGCGCGCCATCATCGCATCAAACATTTGAACGCCTAGTTCGCCCGCAAGATGGTTATAGCATACCCGCGCCCGGCGCAGGGCCGGATCGCGCGGTCCGGGTCGGCGTTTGAGGGCCGGAAGCTCTGCCGTGGCAAAGCCCATCAACGCCTCCAGAAGCGTAGCCACCTGATCTGTCGCCAAGGTGAAATACTTGTGGCGCCCTTCGCGACGCGGGGTGATCAGACCGCCAGCTTCCAGCCGCGCAAGATGGACGCTGGCAGTGGGCAAGCCCACCCCGGCCTCACCTGCCAGTTCGCTGGCTGTCAGCGCCTGCCCCCGCATCAGGGCGACCAATATATTGGCCCGCCCTGGATCACCGATCAAGGCTGCAACATGGGCTATATCCGGGCCTTCAGTCATAGTTCGACGCTAAACGAAGCATCTGCGCCAATCAAGCGGCTATTTTCGGGCATGACCCGAAGGAATGCCCCATGCGATATCCAGCCAGCACACCCACCAATGCCGCATCTTTAAGCAAAAGGCCCCGGCTTTGGGCCATAAGGGCTCAACTCAGCCGCTGCCTTGCCCGCCGACGCGAACGGTGCGCATTACGCCACCTTGACGCCCGGCTTCTTAACGACATCGGCACCACCCGTGCCGTCGCTGGCCAAGAGGCCGCAAAACCGTTCTGGCGGGCATGATCCGTGTTGCCACCAGCCCCCGAACCCACAGGAGCCCTCATGCTGACATGCCTCATCCGTTACCGCATTGACCCGACCAAACGCGCCGATTTTGTGACCTATGCCCGAAAATGGGGGCAAGCGATTCCGCGTGCGGGCGCAGATCTCATCGGTTATTTCGCCCCTCACGAAGGCTCAACCACCCGCGCATACGGCATCTACAATATCGAAAGTCTTAGCGCTTATGAGGCCTACCGTGCGCGGCTCGCCGCCGACCCGTTGGCCCAAGAAAACTACGACTTTGCCATGCGTGAGAAGTTCATCCTTGGCGAAGAACGCAGCTTCGTTACCTGCGTCTCGGCCCCACATGTGCCACAAGGCCACACGATTGCCTCTGGACAAAGGTTCGGACCCGGATAAATCTGGCGACATGCAGCATGATCATGACCACCCGCATTCGCATTCGCATTTGCCCTCTGACCCCGCGCTGCGCGTCAAGGCGCTGGAGACGATATTGACCCGCAAGGGCCTTGTCGATCCTGCCGCGATTGAGGCGATTCTTGAGACTTACGAGACCAAGGTCGGCCCCCATCTGGGTGCCGCATTGGTGGCGCGCGCATGGGCCGATCCGGCCTATCTTGACCGCTTGCGCCAAGACGCCAATGCCGCGATGGCAGAGCTTGGCATTGCCGGGCGGCAGGGCGAACATGTGGTGGCGGTCGAAAATACGCCCGATACCCATAACATGGTCGTGTGCACGCTGTGCTCTTGCTACCCTTGGCCGTTGCTGGGGATTCCGCCCGCGTGGTATAAATCCGACGCCTACCGCGCCCGTGCGGTGCGCGAGCCACGCGCGGTTCTGGCCGATTTCGGCGTCATCTTGCCCGAAGATCAAGCCGTGCGAGTCTGGGATTCGACCGCAGAGATCCGCTATCTTGTCATCCCGATGCGCCCTGACGGGGCGGCAGACTGGCCAGAGGCCGAGCTGGCCAAACTCGTTACCCGCGACGCGATGATCGGCACCGGCCTGCCACGCCTGCCAGGTGAGGTCGCTTGAACCGCCCGCATGATATGGGCGGACGCTTTGGCGACGGCCCGGTGACGCCCTCGGCGGACGGGATCCCCGGCTATGATGCGCCTTGGCACAGGCGCGCCTT
>JBAUHP010000099.1:0-10995 GCA_049680345.1 Albidovulum sp.
ACGGATGTCGGCCCCAAAGGCTGCGTTGGCGACAGGGTCCGACGCCGCAGCGCTGCTTCCCCCAAGCTGCCGTTGGTTCCTTGTTGCAGCATTTATGACCGGCCAAGGCCCGGATCGCGGGACGAAACCGACATCGCCTCAGCCACTCATCAGCTTCTTGATGCCATCGATGAAATCGGCGTCATCCTGGCTCTTCCGCTCAGCCAACAGCCTTTCCGCATCCTGCCCCGCACGAAAGCGCAGGCGGTCTTCGGACGCGTTTGCGGCATTCCAGATGACCTCGGCCACCGTTTCGGGCGCGGAGGGATTTGATGCCAGCTTGCCGAACAGGCGGCCCATGGCCTCAGCGGTCGGCGCATAGTCCGAAAGGCTTTCGTCCATCGCGAAATCGAAGGAACTGCCGCCGAAGTTCGTTTTGATCATGCCGGGTTCGACGATCCGCACCCGAATGCCAAGCGGTTCAAGCTCAAAGTGCAGCGCCTCTGACAGGCCTTCGACCGCGAATTTGGTGCCGTGGTAGAGCGTGCCGAGCGGAAAGGTGATCTGCCCGCCGATGGACGAGATATTGATGATCGTGCCCGACCGGTTCGCCCGCATATGGGGCAAAACGGCCTTGGTCACCTCAAGAAGCCCGATCACATTGGTGTCGAACTGTCGCCGGATGCGCTCCATCGTGAATGCCTCAAGCGCACCGTAGGCTCCGTAGCCTGCATTATTGAGCAGCACGTCGATCTTGCCGAAACGGTCAATGCCGGCCGCAACAGCCTTAGGGATCGATGCCGCATCGGTCACATCCAGCCGGGTCACGAGCAGATTGTCCAGACCGCCAAGCGCGCTGCCCTTGGAAGGGTCGCGCATCGTGGCGATCACGTTCCATCCTTGCGCCTGAAAGTGCCGCGCCGTCGCTTCGCCAATACCGGATGAGGCCCCTGTGATCAGTATGGTTTTCATGTCCGCCTCCTCAAGCATTCAGGTCGAGCATCTGTTCGATGCCGAAATTTGTCAAAACGGTGCGGGTGACGTCGTGGAGCACGTCATTGTAGCGCTCGATCTCGGGACCGACGCCGACATGGTCTACGACCGTGCGAAACGGCTTTTGCCCAAACGGCAGGTCCAAAAGGGCTGTGACCGCCTCTGCGATCCGCTCGGGCCGCTGCATCGGTGTCGCTTCGAGCATCTGTGCAAGCCCTGCATTGGACATGTCGGGCACGGCGGCAAAGTCGCCATACTCGGCCTCGCGCACAGCATCATTTGGTGCGATCAACCCGTCGAAGAACGCAGTCGGCATGGCTCCGGGTTCGATGAGACACGACTCGATGCCGAACGAGGAAAGCTCGGTCCGATAGCATTCGACGATAGCTTCCAGCGCCCATTTCGATGCCGAGTATGTGCCGTAGAACGGGGTCGCGATGCGCCCGATCAGGCTTGAGGTATAAAGCACGGTTCCCCGGCCTTGCGCCCGAAGATGCGGCAACGCTGCCCGCATGACCCGCTGAACGCCCATGACATTCACGTCGAACACCCGCGCCATGTCCTCGGGCGACATCAACTCCTGAATACCGTAGGAACCGATCCCGGCATTATTGAACAAGATATCGAGCCCGCCCAGTTGCGAGATTGCATCGGCGACACCGCGTTCAGTGCTGGCAGCGTCGGTTACATCCATTTCGACGATCTTTGCGCCCGCCGCTTCCAGTTCGGCGACAGTCGCGGCATTTTTCCCGCTGCGGCTGCGGACACTTCCGGCGACGGCATAGCCCCGAGCCAGAAGCGCCAGCGCCGTCGGCTTGCCAAAGCCTCCTGCGATGCCGGTGATCAGAACGGTTTTCATCTGTGTTATCCTTTCATGTCGATATGGACACAATATTCAGGACATGCGTGGTAATCTTTCCGATTGGTCCAGTTTTCTTGCACGATCCTCCGGAAGGCGTGCTTTTTGATTAAGCAGATCGCCTTCCCATGTTATGGCTTGGGCAGAGCAAAGGAGAAGGACATGCCACCCGATACACTTCTGAACCGCGTGTCGTCGTTACTCGATCAGGCAGGATTGCGGCAGGGCGCGCTATTGCATGAGAACAGCGCGACGTATCTGCTGCGCCACGAGGCGCCCACGGGCCAGAACGCAACCGTTTATCGCCCACTGCTCTGCCTCGTTCTGCAAGGGGCCAAGGACGTCGAGACAAGTGCCAAGACATTGACCGTGCGTGCCGGGCAATCCCTGATCGTCAGCCACGCCGTGCCGGTACTTTCCCGGATTACCGATGCAGCACCGGATACCCCATACATCGCGCTTGTCTTCCCACTTGATCTTGACCTGCTCCGTTCTTTGGCACCGTCGGTATTGCCATCGTCGGACAGCAGGCCCTCGGATCCGTTTTCGATTTATCTGTGCGATACGAACGCCGAAGTCGAAGACGCTCTGCGGCGCTATTTCAGCCAATGCGAAACCGACGCGGCGCGCCGTCTGCTGGCCCCGATCACCGCCCGAGAAATCCACGCACGTCTATTGATGGGCCCCCATGGCGAGACGTTGCATAAACTGCTTTGGCACGAAAGCACGGCCAGCCGCATTTTTCAGGCCACGCGGGACATACAAACCCATCTAGCCAAGACGATCGTGGTCAAGGACCTGGCCCGGGACGTCGGCATGAGCAGTTCGGCGTTTTTCGAGCAATTCAAGGCCGTGACCGGGACGTCTCCGCTGCAATATCAAAAAGACCTGCGGCTCATCCGCGCGCGAGATGCGCTTCAGACTTCCAGCGCGAAAGTGTCGGAGATCGCATTCAGTGTCGGATACGAAAGCTCGGCGCAGTTTTCGCGGGAGTATTCCCGGAAATTCGGCCGCTCGCCCAGAAAAGACCGTGAACTCGTACCCGTTGAGTGAACCGATTGCATCCCGGCTTTGTTCGCTTTGCCGTCGAAAGCATGTCATCCGATGTGAGCCTGTAGCGACCGCAGTCTTAGCAAGTATGGGCCTAGACCGGCCGATCTTCGCTTCGCGGCGGGCGGGGACGTTTTGAACAAACGCTGGCTGGCAGGGCGGCCCATTCCTGCCATCGAGAAGCATCTTGAGATGCTGCGGGTGCAGCCTACATTCCGGTCATTCAGAGAAGGTACTGAATCGAAGGCTGCCTTGGTGTTCCGTCTCGGCGTCTGCTAGACGATACTACCGAGACGCTAGTGAGGAGATCGGCAGTTTGATTAATGATGAAGTGTTGGATCTTGCTCGCCAAAACCTTGGGAATCGATTTGCAGCTGTGGATAACGCACGGCTCGCGGATGTATTCCACCGAGACTTTTCATTCGAGCAGATTATAGCGGGGGTCGAAGCTGCTCAAGTCCGGGGTTGGATCACACCGTTGCTCGGCGAGGACATCGAATGTGCGGCCATTTACCGCCTCACAGTGAATGACCAAGACGGCGCAAACCGGTTGAAACTGGCTTTTGAAGAATACGTACCACCAGACGGTGTCAAGCTGGCTCGGTACAACGAAGTGACTGAAAGCAGAACCGTCTATGTTGGTAGTTCACGAACTATTCGGAACAGGCTTCCGCAGCATCTAAACAACTGCGCGGCAGGAACATATGCACTAAAGATGCGCCAATGGTGTCCCAAAGCGGAAAACAGTTTACGCGTGGAGGTCACCGTTGTTCGCGGCGAATTGGATGCAGCCCTTGTCCAGGACCTTGAGGATGCTCTTTGGAAAAATTCGCGCCCGATGTTTGGCAAGTTCGGCGCACGCTAGTGGCGGCCCAAAGCCGGCCTTGAGCAAGGTCTTCGAATGCTGCGGGTGCAGCCCGCATTGCCGCCATTCGTTGCGCAAGCAAATTCGCAACGAATTCGAGCCTTCGCTTCGCGGCCTATAGCCGACCTCCCCCTGACGCCTGCCGGGCGGAACGGGAGCGCGGCCACACTCTGCAATGGCACAATGTCGAACGCTCTGGAGGGCAAGGGTAGACGAAACGTTGGGCCGCGCGTCTGCTTGGATGTCAGGTGGTGATGGCTTTGGCCTGTTCGCGCAGAACGAATTTCTGGATCTTCCCGGTCGAGGTCCTTGGTATGGGCATGAAGATGAAGCTTCCGGGAACCTTATAGGGCGCGAGCTGATCGCGGCACCAGGCGCGCAGCGTCTCCGCATCTGCTTGTTGATCTGCGGCCAGTTCGACAAAGGCGCAGGGCGTTTCGCCCCATTTCTCATGCGGCATCGCCACGACAGCCACGACCGCAACGGCGGGGTGGCGGTAAAGCGCCTCTTCGACCTCGATCGAAGAGATGTTTTCGCCGCCCGAGATGATGATGTCCTTCGATCTGTCCTTGAGCTGGATATAGCCGTCGGGATGCATGACCCCCAGATCGCCGGAGCGGAACCAGCCGCCCGCGAAGGCTTCTTGCGTGGATTTCGGATTGCGGAAATAGCCCTTCATCACGACATTGCCGCGAAACATGATCTCGCCGATGGTCTTGCCGTCGCGCGGGACGGGGCGCATCGTATCGGGGTCAAGAACATCCAGCTGTTCCAGAGCCAGGTAGCGCACGCCTTGACGGGATTTCAGTGCGGCCTGTTTGGCGCGGGGCAATTCGGACCAGCTGTCGTGCCAGTCGTTGACCACCGCCGGGCCGTAGGTTTCCGTCAGCCCGTAGAGATGGGTCACAACAAAGCCTGCGTCGCGCATATCGGCCAGCAGCTTTTCGGGCGGTGGTGCTGCGGCGGTGAAGAACTGCACGGTACGGTCGAGATCGCGTTTGACGTCATCCGGTGCCGAGATCAGCAAAGACATCACGATGGGCGCGCCGCAAAGGTGTGTCACGCCTTCGTCGGCGAGCGCGTTCCAGATCGGTTCGGCCCGCACCTGACGCAGGCAGACATGGGTTCCGATGATGGCGGACAAGGTCCAGGGGAAGCACCAGCCGTTGCAGTGGAACATCGGCAGGGTCCAGAGATAGACCGCGTGTTTCTGCATTGATGTCGTCAGCGCATTGCCCTGCGCCAGAAGGTAGGCGCCCCGGTGATGCGATACGACGCCCTTCGGGTCGCCGGTCGTGCCGGAGGTGTAGTTGATCGAGATCGCATCCCACTCGTCCTCGGGCATCAGCCATTCGTAAGCCGGGTTGCCGCGGGTCAGGAATACTTCGTAGTCGGCGACCTCGAAATCGGTCGGCGCACCGGCATATTCCGGATCGTCGTACTGGATCAGGACGGGTTTGACCGTCGCGAGGGCCAGCGCCTCTTGCATCAGCGGCATGAACTCGCGGTCCACGATCACGATTTTCGACGACGCATGGTCAAGCTGGAAGGCGATGATCGCGGCGTCGAGACGGGTGTTGATCGAATGCAGGACCGCGCCGCACATCGGCACGCCGTAATGGCATTCCAGCATCGCCGGGGTATTGGGCAAGAGCGCGGACACCGTGTCACCGCGCCCGATCCCGTTCTTGGCCAATGCCGAGGCAAGGCGACGCGCGCGCGTGTAGAACTCGGCATAGCTGCGGCGCAGGGGGCCGTGGATGATCGCGGTGTGATCGGGAAAGACGCTGGCCGCGCGTTCCAGAAACGTCAGCGGTGTGAGCGGCTGGTGGTTCGCGGGGTTGCGGTCCAGACCGGTGTTGTAGGGGTTTTCCATGGATGGCCTCACTGGTCCTGCCACTCGGGGGCGCGTTTTTCGATGAAAGCACCGATGCCTTCCTCGGCATCGCGGGCGAGCATGTTCTCGACCATGACGTTCGACGCGTAATCGTAGGCCTGGGCCAGCGGCATCTCGCGCTGTGCGTAAAAGGCGCGTTTCCCGGTGGCGAGCGTCATGCTGGATTTCGACGCGATCTTGCGCGCCATCTGCATCGTCGCGTCCTGCAGCGCGTCCGGTGCGACAACCCGGTTGACCAGCCCGATCTCGGCCGCGCGGGCGGCCGGTGTCATATCGCCGGTCAGCAGCATCTCCATCGCGTGCTTGCCCGCCACGTTGCGCGACAGCGCCACCATGGGCGTGGAACAGAACAGCCCGATATGAACCCCCGGCGTGCTGAACTGTGCGCTGTCGGCGGCAACGGCCAGATCGCAACTTGCGACCAGCTGGCAGCCTGCGGCGGTCGCAATCCCCGTGACCTCGGCGATGACAGGCTTCGGGCAGGTCACGATCGCCTGCATGACACCTGAACACATTGCCATCACCTTGGTGAAATAGGCCCGGCCGCCATCGGGCGCTGCCCGGCCTGCGGTCATTTCCTTCAGGTCATGACCGGCGCAGAAGGCCGGTCCGTTCGCCGCCAGAACAATGACCCGAACCGCAGGGTTGGACCCGGCGGCGTCAAAGGCGGCCCCGAGATTGGTCAGCATCGCCTCGGACAGCGCGTTGCGGCGGCCGGCATCGTTCAGGGTCAGGCGCAAGATGCCGCCGTCATCAAGGTGATGCAGCAGGATGTCGCTGTCTTGCATGATGGTCCTCCCTCAGGGGGGGCAGAGGATGTTGATCTCGACGCTTTCAGCGAGCGTATTGGCGATGAAGCAGTAGCGATGCGCACGGTCCTGCATCGCTTCAAGCGTCTTGTCGTCCACCGTAAAGCCGGTATCGAAGCGCACCACCGGATGAAGGTCGATGCGCGTGACCGACATTTGCCCGCTGGCGTTCTTGCCCAGATGGGCGACCGCGTAGTCGTAGTAACTGGCGACCGGCCAGCTGGCCTTGGCCGCCAGCGCCAGGAACGTCATCATGTGGCAGCTGGACAAAGCCGATGCCAGCGCCTGTTCGGGATTGGTGTTTTCCGGTCGGCCGCCCCAGTCCGGGGCGGCGTCCACCAGCACTTCATGGCTGTTGTTGTAGCGCACGGTATGTTCGGCGGAGTATCTGCCGGTCTGAAAGGCAGGCTCGGCGCGGTGCCAGTGCAGTTCGATTGCGAGGTCGGACATGGGTCAGGTCTTTGCTGTTGTGGCGCGCTCAGGCCGCGGCAATCTTTTTTTGCGGATCGTAGAAGGGCCGCTCCACGATGACCGCGCGTTCGGTTCCGGCCTCGTTGACAAGCCCGGTCCTGTTGACAACCTCCACCTCCGAACCCAGAACGGCATGCTCTGCCGCAACCATCGCCAGCGCGATGTTCTGTTTCAGGCGCGGCGAATAGACCGCCGAGGTGACCTTGCCGATGGTCACACCGTTCTTCCGGATCGGCCAGTACGAGGTGTTCGGGCCGTTCAGGGGGGTGCCTTCGATGATCAGACCGATCTGTTTGCGGCTGACACCCTCTTGCTTGATCCGGCGCAAAGCAGCCTTGCCGATGAAGTCGGCATCCATATCCAGGTTCACCAGACGGTCAAAGCCAACCTCGAACGGGTTCGTATTGATGTCGGCATCGGCGTGATAGGACAGCATGCCGCCTTCAATGCGGCGGATCGAGGAGGTGTGGCCGGGCTTGAGGCCAAAGGGTGCGCCCGCTGCCATGATCCGTTCCCACAGCGCGTCGCCATGGGCACTGTCGCGCAGATAGATTTCATAGCCAAGCTCGCTGGACCATCCGGTACGCGATACCAGCACAGGCATTCCGTCCAGCTCGAGTTCGCGCAGCCAGTAATATTTCAGGTCCATGATACTGTCGCCGAAGAGCGCCTTCATGATCTGACCGGATTTTGGGCCCTGCAGTTGCAGCGGCGAGACATCCGGTTCGCCAATCGTCACATCCATGCCCGCATGCACGGCCACGCCCTGCGCCCACAGCAGGATGTCGCTGTCGGCGAGCGAGATCCAGAAGTGGTTCTTGGCCAGACGCAGCAGGATCGGGTCGTTCAAGATGCCGCCCTCGGCATTGGTGATCAGCACGTATTTGCACTGCCCGACTGCCATCTTCGACAGATCGCGCGGGGTCAGCATCTGCACGAATTTCGCGGCATCCGGGCCGGTGATCTCGACCTGACGCTCGACCGCCACATCGCACAAGATCGCGTCGTTGACGAGGTTCCAGAAGTTCTGTTCCGGATCGCCGAAGTCGCGCGGGATATACATGTGGTTATAGACCGAGAACCCCTTGGCGCCCCAACGGACGGTTGCCGCGAAATAAGGGGACTTCCGGATCTGTGTGCCGAAACCGAAATCATCTGCGTTTGTCATCTTCATTGCCCTTGCTGGCGGGTCTGTCCCAGACCGCGCGACCTCGTCTAACTTGGCGAGGTTCTAGGGGTATTCAGGATGAAGATTCGGGCCGAAGATTCATGCTAGAGAGACCGAACGGACTATTTTTACAGGGAGCTAGGACCGTTTGGGCGTTCTGCTTACCAAGCGGGTTCTGCAAGCTCACTTCCCGGAATCGGTCAGCAGGCGGGCGAGATTGGCCTGAGCCGATTTGACCTCTTTGGTCACGATGTAAGTCATGTACCGATCGATTCCGAGTTCTTGCGACAGCATCTCGTCCATCAGGGTCTGGAAGGCCGAAAGGCTGGTGGTGACAACGGTCATCACGTAGTCCATCCCACCGCCCGTCGCGACGCAGTTGGTGACCTCATGAAGATCGTGGATGTGCTTTTCAAAACGCTCGAAATCGACTTTGCGGTGGCTTTTCAGGGAAACCGTCACGACGACCTTGGTGACATCGACTATCTTCCCCAGCGCAAGGTCCGCGTGGTAGCCGCGGATCAGGCCCGCCGTCTTCAGCCGGGCGAAACGCGCCCAGCAAGGGGTGGCGGAGAGCCCGACCAGTTCCGACAGCTCGGACTTACTCAGTCGGCCATGCTGCTGCAACGCGCAAAGGATACGAATGTCGGCGGCGTCGAGGGCGGTCGGTTTCATTCTTTCGCTGCTTTCTTACATCGGTGTTTCTAGAGAACGTCTGCTGCCCAACGACACAAGTTTTCGATATCTACCTATTCAAAGGCTCCGTTGCCAATCGTCAAATCGCGCTTTCGCTTCCGATCTGACGTCCAAACCTCGATATAGGGCCGGGCCAACAACAATCGACTTCTGCGCCGCAACGGACGTAGGTGTCTTTGTGATCGCGACTAACGAGGGCGGCCCACACTTGCCATCGACGTCGCCACCCAACGCTGCAGTGCGGCGCTGGCATTGCTGGCATTCGTGCATCGTGCAGCATTTTTTAGGTCAGATGACCGCTTTGCGGGCTGAGCTGCCAATCAGGACAGGGGATTCGTTGTCGGGTTTGGCGAAAATGTCGGATTCAAAATCGTTGACCAAGCAGTCGGTAGCACCAGAAGGCTTCTTCGGTCTGGATTGCATGATTGAGCGCTGCCGGTGAAAATCCGGTCGCTCTGCGAACGGAACGGCCCATATGGGATTGATCCGAATAACCTGCCATCGCTGCAATATCGGCAGGGGTTCCATTCGCCTCTGTGGTGGCGATCCGATGCAGTCCTTCGAAAGTTGTGTAAAAATCAAGGGTCCGCTTGGTCTGCCCGCTCAGACGTTTCAAATGTCTTTCGAAAGTGCGAAGGCTTTCACCCCGACTGGATCGGGCGGCGCGGACCATGACGCTCCGCGCCCAATCGGATAAGTGGCGCGCCGGCTTCCAGCTTTCGTCCTGGTGCTTGCGCCAGATCGGTTCCAGTAACGCGCAAAACGCGGTCCACCCCTCATCGGCGGTTCGTTTGTCCCTGAGCGCCGTCATCGCCCTAAAGATGATGTCCGGCGGACTGGAGAAATCCGGCGCGCCCTGCAACAGGACCCATGCATCCGGGAAAATGCCGACTGTAATCGCTTCGACATCACCGGGCGACCAGCTTGCAATCGGCATCGTGCTTGGCGCCGTGACCGAAACATCAGCGAGTGGTGCAAGGCTATCGGGATCGAGGGGCAGACCGCTTTTCCCAAGCAACTTGAGCTGTCCGTGGCGGATTGCAGTTACAGCCACCAGTGGGGAGGCTGGAAAATGGTTGATCCGGTCCGGGCTGGCAAGGTTTGCCCCACGGGTGTCTCTGTAGATGGCCGCAAAAACACAAGACGCCAAGGCCCGGGGCGGATTGAGAAATCTTGAAACCGTCAATGTGCTGCCAATCCTCGCTGTCGTTTTCATTCTATACCACACAGCGCCGAGGTCATCAGTATTTGAGCAAAATACAGATCGGAACAGACCATGACGAAGATAAGATTTTCAGGACCAATCCGAATGCGGTTGAGCAGCTTTGCATCCATAAACCGTATCGCAATCTGGACCTATTTCAGGCATCTTATCGGGCGCCGGATTGCATCTGACTGGGACGCAACCTTCGAAATCGGTATTCGCTTTGTTCGCAGCCAGTTCACGGTGGCCATGAAACAAGCGGACATCGCCCAAGGGCGCTTGCTGTTTGACAGCCTGCAAACCGAAACCGACGATATCTATGATGTAGATGTCGAGGCTTGCGACACGCCGCGGGGGCATTGGTATCGTCCCGGAACAAGACGTAGCGGCAAGACGCTTTTGTATTTTCATGGCGGCGGATACACGTTTCGCAGCCGTGTCAGCGCCCGTTTCGCCGCCATGCTTGCGCATCACACAAGAGCCACACTTTTCGCCCCCGACTATCGACTGACGCCCGAGCATTCGCATCCTGCACAGGCCGAGGATGCGCTTGAGGCCTGGCTTTTTGTGACCCGGACAGTGGCGCCGCGAGACATTGTCATCATCGGAGACAGTGCTGGGGGGCATATGGCTTTGATGCTGCTGCAAACGCTAAAGGCGCGATCACTGGAACAGCCCGGCCTTTGCGTCGGGATATGTCCCTGGACGGATATCGGAGATCGCGGCGCAAGCCTGCGAGACAATGACCGTTTTGACATAGTACAGGGCTGGATGGCCCTGCAGTTCGGCAAGTGGCTTGATCCAAATGACACTTTCGGCCGCGAAGCCTTGTCGCCCATATACCACGACTTCGAAGGGCTGGCGCCGATCTATCTTCAGGCAGGTGGAAGAGAAGTTCTGCACGACATGATCGCCGACTTTGCCGAGGTGCAAAAAGCGAGGGGGGCGAATGTCACTTTGGATGTCTGGCCAGATATGCCACACAACTTTCTCGCTTTTGATCG
>JBAUHP010000100.1:0-9617 GCA_049680345.1 Albidovulum sp.
GTGATTGACGGCTATACCCGCAAGAATGATCACGGCTCGATCATGCCCGAAATGGGGGCGCTGCTTGACGATGGGCCCATGGTGCTGGTTGATACCGGTGATGGCATTGATACGCCGGTGCCAGCACAGCTATACGCCCTTAGCGAATATCTGCGCAGCATTCAGACCCGCTAAGCCAGTGGCTTAGCGCGCAAAGCAGCGAGACTTCTTGCCAAACCCAGCGGGCGAGCAGATATACGACCCCTTGCCGAAAAAGCGCTTGGATTTGGTGCTGGTGGTGCCTGATGTGCTGACCAGTGTCGCGCGTTGCAGCGTGTTTGTGCTTGATGCCGTGGTTTTCTTGGCGTGCCAGTCAAAGGCCAGTGCGGCCCCCGGAATGTGAACAACAGAATTTGCACGGGTTCCGGAAGAGTTCGCAAAACCTGCCGAGCTTGCCATGACAATGACAACGGTTGCGGCCAGCGTTGTCTTCAAAATAGTTGGGACATATGCCACCAATGTTACCTCGCAATTTTTTCGTGCCAAGCAAGGCGAAACGCGCAATCGGTGGCCAAAGATGGCACCGCAAAATCGCATCGCCCTGACGTATGGCCGGGACAGCTGAGGTATTGGATAGCAAGGCAATGCGCCGATTTTGTGCCCTTCAAAGCCTGATTTCCCACCAATTACGGCGAAAAAATGGTGATGGAGGTCAGCGCAGCTATGCGTGTATCGGGCGGCCGGAGTTATGAAAACACCTGGTTGCCAAAATGATCAAGGCCGCAGTTTGTGACTGCGGCCCTGATTGAATTCTACCATATCCTATGGATCTGTTCAGGCGGGTCTAGTTGATAACCCGGTTGGCAAGCCGCCAGTCAGGCAAGCCAAAGTTTTCGGGCCATGGGTAAACCTCGCGCTGGTCGAAATAGACCAGGCCGACCAGCTGCGGATATTCGGGGCGGGTGATACGAACCGAATTTTCCCAGTTGTCGACATAGACTTGCGACCCCGAATAGCCCAGCTCTGCAACCACCACCGGCTTGCCGAAGGTGGCGGCGCGTTCGTAACGCGGCCCGAAGATATCGGTAAAGCCACGATCACCGCCAAACTTGGCCTGATCCCAGGCTTGCAGGCCAAAGACCGACACGCCGACGATATCGACGTAATCATCGCCGGGGTAATAGGCCTGCATGCCCTCATCGCCCAAGGGAGACCACATCACGCGGATGTTCGGCGCGGCGATGCGGCAAATGTCGATCATGCGGCGATAGGCCGAGATGTAATCTTCGGGTTTCCAGCCGGCCCAGATGAACTGACCGGAAGAATCGTCCATCTCATGCCCCCAGCGGAGCGTGACCGAGCTTTGCAGCTCTCCCATCACGGTGCAGATCTGGCGCATGTTTTCGTCATATTCGCCAGTGGCAATCCCGCGGCGCAGATATTGCGGGGTATTGCGTTCGCTGCGCGACCATGTCCAAGGCTCCAACGTCACCAAAAGCGCGCGCCCGCGCTCTTGTGCATAGGCATCCGCATCGTTCAGCGAGGGCAGGTAGACGTCTTCCCAAGGCAAGAACAGATGCTCGATCACCAGATCGAGATCCTCGGTGAAATCGCCGCCGGGATCATAGGCACCAAAGGGTACATCGCCGGGTGGCGCTGCATTGGGTGCGCTCACACCCAGGCCCAGAAATGCCGACAATGCGATGACGGCGGATTTTTTCCAAAACATGCTCTGCTCGGCTTTATTTTTTGATAGCCACATATGCGGCTTCCTTTCTTTGCCTTACCCTCAGTTGTGATCCTATTGCCTTAATTCCACCCCGGATCAAAGCGAAAATGCACAATCGTCTTGCCACCTATGCCCGCGCCAGAGGCCGAATATTCGGCCCGCGCGATGCGCAGCGGTTCCAACCCCAAACTTAGCGCATAAAGGCTTTCCAGACCACGATAAGCCACAGCACTGGTAACCACAACAACCAGTGCCGCCGAGGTCACGATGGAATAGCCACCCTTCCACATCCGCCCCAGATGGGGGACACCGTTTTCCTTGATATGCTGGTAGGCGATCATTGCAACGATGGCTGTGTAGATCACACCGTTGATGATCGACAAAATATAAAAGCCGCGCGCAGCACTTAACCTGTCGGCCAAAAAGACCGGCAGCAAACATCCCAAAGCCAAGACGATATAGACATTCACCACCCGTTTGGGGATCTGCCGTGTGGCCGCATCGCCTTTGGGCGTCACCCGAAAATCGACGAAACTGCCGGTGATCTTGTCGCGCAGGGCCATCAAGCAGCCCCAAAGCACCCAGGGCCATTGCAGGCCAAGAAAAAGCCCCTTGTCCCAACTGATAATCCGGGCGTCGACGGGGCGCATGAAACCATCCGCGCGCATCGCATAGGCGCAAGCGATCAGCACAAGAACGGTTGGTGATGCATGGCCGATGAAGGCAGGGTAGGTGACATCGGCATAGCGTATGTCAAACACCAGCGCGAAGATCGGCACAAGATAAAGTGCCGTCATGCAGGCCGCAAAGATCGGATACCATAGCTGGCACAAGATGAACTGGAAGCGAAGGCGCAAAGGCATCGCGGCCAGGTAGGGGCCGGAATATTGCAAAAGCAGGGTCAGCAAGCTGCGCGACCACTGAAATTCCTGGGTCGCAAGGTCGGCTGCATTCGCTGGGCCGTCGCCATGGGCTATGGCGTTGATTGCATGTACCCCGCGCCAGCCCTTCGCGGCCATCAGCATGGAGGTTGAATGGTCTTCCGCCAGTTCGGGGCCCAGCCCCCCGGCCTCTTTCAGTGCTTTGGTGCGCACCGCGTAATGCGAGCCGATGCACATTGGCGCAAGGGCGCCGGCAAAACCGGTCTGCACGACGCCGTGAAACGCCGCCTCTGTGTGCAGCCGGGCGCGCGCCGCCCAACTGTCTTGCGCATTGCGCGAACAGATTGAGGGCGCGCTGACATACCCCACGTTTGGGTCGGCAAAGGGGCGCAAGACTTCTTGCAGATAGGTGGGTTCGGGAATGTGATCGGCGTCGAACTGGGCGACGATATCGTAATTGTCATATCCCCAGCGATCGTAGAAATAGGCCAGATTGCCTTCCTTGCACCGTCGCCGCCGCGGCCAGTTTGGCCGGTGATAGTCCTCAATACCCTTGCGGCAGGAGATACTTACATTGTGATCGGCGCACCACTCGAGCGTTTCATCGCTTGGGTCTTCATCGGCAAGCCAGGTATCATGCGGATAATCTTGCGCGAGCATGCCTTCAAGGGTCTGACGCACCAGCGCAAAAGGCTCTGACGGGGTTTTGGTGACGATCATCGCGACCCGCAGCTGTCCCGGGGCGGGGGCAGAGGTGCCCGGCACACGGGCACATTGCAAGATCACAATGAAATAAAGCTGCATCACATAAAGCCAGCCGATGCAAAATGAGATGACCGCGAGCCGGAAATTACCAAGGTTATGTGCGGGGTCGAACCACCAGACCCAAAAGAACAGTGCCGAGGCTGCCCATGCCGCGCTGAAAGCAAGATATTTCCACCTTTGGGCGCGTGACAGGGCCGAGACGGTATAGGCGCGATCCTTATGGATCTGATCACGCAATTTTCGCCTCCTGAACCGGCCGTGCGACCGGCGCGAAAACCCGGCCATCGCCCGAGATAGTACCAACCCCCGAGATAGTACCAACCATGGTGTCGATATCCGACATTTCCGTCTGGAACCCCAAGACACGCTTGGCCAGGGTCGGATCAGCCAGCAAGACTGCCGGATCGCCCGCCCGGCGGGCCGCGAAGCGCAAGGGCACCTGTTTGCCGGTGGCGCGGGTCACGGCGGCCACCACGTCAAGCACCGAATGGCCGCTTCCGCTGCCAAGATTGACACTCAGATTGCCTTGCCCGCTATCGAGGTGGCGCAGGGCAAGAAGGTGGCCGCGCGCCAGATCGCAGACGTGAATATAATCGCGAATGCAGGTGCCATCGGGGGTGTCATAATCCTTCCCGAAAATCTGAAGCGGTGTGCCCCCTTGCGCCGCCCGCATGGCCAGCGGCAACAGATGGGTTTCGGGTTCATGCCGTTCGGGGATCACGCCCGATGGGTCGGCACCGGCGGCGTTGAAATAGCGCAAGCAGACATGGCGCAGCCCGTAAGCCGCACTGTAATCGGCCAGCATCTGTTCGCAGATGAGCTTGGTGCGCCCATAGGGATTGATCGGCATTTGCGGCGTGAATTCCGAAATCGGCAACACGTCAGGCGCGCCGTAAGTCGCACAGCTTGACGAAAAGACGATCTGCCCGACGCGCGCATCCCGTGCGGCATCCAAAAGCGAAATCATCCCGCCCACGTTGTTATCGAAGTAGATCGCAGGGTTGGTGACCGATTCACCGACATAGGCGGATGCGGCGAAATGCATGATTGTGGAAATGCGAAACTGCCGCATGGCAGAGGTCAAAGCGCCCCGGTCGCGCACATCGCCGCGCACCAAAGGCCCCCAGCGCGCGGCATCTGCATGGCCCGTGGACAGATTGTCGAAGGCCACCGGCAAGGCGCCGGCCTCGGCCAGTGCTTTGCAGGCATGCGCGCCGATGAACCCCGCGCCGCCGGTGACAAGCACCCGATGTTTGCCAAGCCCGGTCATGCTACAACGCCCCCGCCCAAAGACAGCTTAGGGCTGATTTGCGCGCCGGTAATGCCTTGCGGTGGTGGGCGATGTCCAAGCTCAAGTATTCCTCCAACGGCTGCGGTGCAGGCGGTCGTGTCTTTGTCAGTTTGGCCGAACGTGGTAAATAAGGTATTATCGCAACCGGCGTTGGCCAAAGCCGGGTGATTTTCGTGTCGCGAGAGATTCGCGCAGGCGCCGTCTTTCGCAGGCAAGAACGGCCAGCGCAGGGCCTGAAGCTTTTGCGCGTAAGTCGTTGTATTTAAAGCTGAATGCCGTGCCTTATCAAAGGTCGCGTGGTGGTAAAACCGCGCGGGCCACGAGTGAACGCAAAGAACCACTGACATCACCAATCCCCTCCAGTCAGCGATGATAGGTCCGGGCGCAATTATGTCAATATTTAGGCGATTAAGTTGCAATAATGGCAACATTTTACCACATTTATGCCGCATTCTAGCGCTCCGGTGAACGCAGATCTGGCTGGCACTGCAATCATTGGGGGAGTGATGTCGGCGTTCGAAGCCGCAAGATGTAAAAAGCCCCTGCGAACCGGGCGCAGAGGCTATCATCATTTATGTCGTGGCTGACTTAGCTGCGGCGGCGGCGGCGCATCAGGCCCAGCAACCCAAGACCACTGGCAAGGGCGGCAATCGGCAAGGGCAGCGGCACCGGCGATGCTGTTGCATTGGCAAATTCAAATCCGCCGCTGGTTGAGGAAAACCGGACCTGATCGAATGCAAGGTTCACAAAGCGCACCAGCGTTGCACCACGCCCGGGGGACTGGACTGCTATGCCTGGTACGCCATTGCCTGCGACCGATCCGATGACCACGCCATTGAGCAAGAATTCAATCAAGTTACCGCTGTCCATAGAGCCCCAAAGCAATGAAAAGCTTGCCTGCGCGCTGGCAAAGCTGAGCACATTCACATTCGAGCGATCTCTGGTCTGCCAGGTGGCCCAGAACGGGATATTCTGCCAGCCGGGCAGGGGTGTTTCACCAATTGTTTGGTTGGTGCCGTAAATGCCGGGGTCGAACGGCGAACAAAAGGAAATGCACGGATCAACCTGCGGGAACCATTGGTTCGGCATCTGAAGCGGTGCCGAGGTCCAGCTGCCACCGGTTGGCAAGGTGACGCTTTTGGCGGTATCAACCATGTTCCAGGCAGCGCTGTTGCTGGCAACTGCCTGCACGGTCAGCGCATTTGCACCCAGCGGCGCTGCAAGAAGGGCCACAGCCAAGGCGAGTTTACGAAATTTCATGCCACACCCTCAATTTTACCGATCATCACATCGCATTGAAGCCATGCGCGTGATGTTGGTTTCCCCTTACCCTAAAGCATATTAACATGTCCATAAGATGCCAAATAAAATCCGCAATTTTGCCGCATTCACAAGATTTTTCGCAATTTTTGCGCAGGTCTTGTGAACAATGATGCCATTGCAGGGCGCATCTTGTTCAAATGATCAACAATGCGAAGTTATTTCTGGTCTGACGTGGTTTTTTGTGGTTGCGCCTGCCCACTGCAAAGCAAAGGGGCGCCCCAAGGCGCCCCGGCAAGTCTGATTGGCTTGGTGAGGTTGTGAGGACCGGCTAGGCTGAGGTCAGCAAACCATCGGCTTTCAGGCCCGCATAGCATTCATCAAGCGACTTTGTTGCGCGCTCGATCAACACATCGATTTCAGATGTCGTAATGACCAGAGGCGGCGAGATGATCATACGGTCGCCAACATGGCGCATGATCAGATCATTGGCAAAGCAACGCTCGCGGCAGCGGTAGCCGACTGTGCCGGTCTCAGCGGCGAAGGCGGCGCGCTTGGCCTTGTCCGGGGTGAGGGTGAGAGAGCCCATCAGCCCGGCCAAAGTCGCTTCGCCCACCAGCGGATGATCGGTCAGCGCCTGCCAGCGTTCATTGAGGTAGGGGTGGGCGACATCGCGGACATGTTCGAGGATCTTTTCATCTTCGATGATGCGCAGGTTTTCCAGCGCCACAGCGGCGGCGACCGGATGGCCGGAATAGGTGTATCCGTGGTTGAAATCACCCGCATTGCCCACGACATTCGCGATCTCGTCACAAACAATCGACCCACCGATCGGCACATAGCCAGACGACAGGCCCTTGGCGATGGTGATGATATGCGGGCGGATGCCGAAGCCGGGGCTGGCAAACCAGTTGCCGGTGCGGCCAAAGCCCGTGATGACTTCGTCGGCGATCAGCAAGATCCCGTATTTGTCGCAGATTCGCTGGATTTCGGGCCAGTAGGTCGCGGGCGGCACGACCACACCACCGGCACCCTGGATCGGCTCACCGATAAAGGCCGCGACACGGTCAACGCCCAGCTCCAGTATCTTGTCTTCAAGCTGGCGGGCGCGGGCAAGGCCGAAGTCTTCGGGGCTTTGATCGCCGCCCTCGGCCCACCAATGCGGCTGGTCGATATGGACAATATTCGGGATCGGCAGACCACCTTGGGCATGGATGCCCGACATGCCGCCCAATGATCCGCCGCCCATGGTCGAGCCATGATAGGCATTGTGGCGGCTGATGATGATGTTCTTGTCAGGCTGACCCTTCACATCCCAATAGCGGCGCACAAGGCGGATATTGGTGTCATTGGCCTCAGACCCTGAGCCGGCAAAGAAGACATGGTTCAGATCGCCGGGGGCAAGCTCTGCCAGCTTCGCGGCAAGGGCTATGGCGGGGACGTGGCTGGTTTGGAAGAAGGTGTTGTAATAGGTCAGCTCTTCCATCTGGCGCGCGGCGACGCGGGCCAGATCCTTGCGACCGTAACCGACATTCACGCACCAAAGCCCGGCCATCCCATCCAAAATGCGGTGGCCCTCGGAATCGTTGATCCAGACCCCCTCGGCCCGCGTGATAATCCGCGCGCCTTTAGCCGCCAGTTCGCCGTCGGCAGTGAACGGGTGCATGTGGTGGGCGGCATCGAGCTTTTGCAGCTCGGCTGTCGGCATATTATTGGTGATCAAAGTCATATTGCCCTCGCAATTCAGGGGGGGTGGCTTGGGAACTGGACCTGCAAAGCAGGCCAAATCTACGCCGATTGGCTGCAGAATAAGCCCGTGGAAAGAGATGTCAATATAATTTGATCAAATTTGTGCGCGAAATCGCAGGTCCGGCGGGCTAACTCAGATCTCTCCGGCAATCAGGGCCAGTCTTACCTGATCCAGCCCTTGAGCAATGTCGCTTTGGATTGCTTGGGCAAGTGCCTTGCCATCAGCCGCGCGCATCGCGGCAAGGGCATCGCCGTGGCGGTCGGGCAGGCGTCTTGATTGGTAGCGGGCGCTGACGACGCGCAAGGAAGGGCCGAATCGCAGCCAAAGCGATTGCGCAATATCGACCAG
This sequence comes from Albidovulum sp., assembly GCA_049680345.1. GTDB lineage: Bacteria > Pseudomonadota > Alphaproteobacteria > Rhodobacterales > Rhodobacteraceae > TMP-24. Next base: position 8,004 of record JBAUHP010000100.1, read on the forward strand.
AACCTGCGCGCCAGACGCCTCATACAAGGTGAAGTGAAAGCGGTGGTTGCCGGTCAGATAGCCGGGAATGTCATCGGTCTTGATGGCGCGGTCGATCTCGGCATCGTAGCTGGCAAGTTCGGCGATCAGTTCGGGCGTCAGTTTAGCCGCAGCGATTCCGGCGATATGCGGCTCTATCGTCAGTCGGGCAAAGGCGATCTCTTCCAAAAGATCGACGGTCAGATTGGGGACTGACACGCGGCGATTGCCGTTCAACTGCAACGCACCTTCGGCGGTCAGGCGGCGGATCGCCTCGCGCACCGGGGTCATTCCGGCACCCAGGTCTTGGATAAGGCCTTGAATTGTCACAGCCTGACCCGGCGCAAGCCCGCCGGTCAATACCATGTCGCGCAATTGACCATATGTCACCTCATGGGTGGGTATCTTGCGGTCCGCCATGTCCATCCAGCCAAATCCTTAAAAAATACCTTTGCAAACTACGCTAGTTTGGCGGGTTTGATCAAGTCCATGCGGGCAATCACCCTTCTACTAAACTTTTAGTTTGACAAAGGCGGATTTCCGCCGCTGAATAGGGGCAGCCAGCAAAGACTGGCTCATCATCACTCTGGGAGGAGACAGGATGCGCAAGTATCTGCTCTCCGCTGTGGCGGCTTCGGCTGTCATTGCGGGCTCGTGGCCGGCGTTTGCCGATGAAGCTGCGGCGAAAAAATGGATCGACGAAGAATTTCAGCCCTCATCGCTTTCGAAAGATGAGCAGATGGCCGAGATGCAATGGTTCATCAAGGCGGCGGAACCCTTCGTCGGGATGGAAATCAACGTGCTTTCGGAAGGCATTCCGACCCATTCTTACGAATCGGAAGTGCTGACCAAGGCGTTTGAGGAAATCACCGGGATCAAGGTGAACCACCAGATCCTTGGCGAAGGCGAGGTTGTGCAAGCGGTGCAAACCCAAATGCAGACCAACCGCAACCTTTATGACGGCTATGTCAACGACAGCGATCTGATCGGAACGCATTCGCGTTTGCAGCAGGCTTATAACCTGACCGATATGATGGCGGGCGACTGGGCCGATGTAACCAACCCCGGCCTTGATCTGGCCGATTTCATGGGCATCAGCTTTACCACAGGCCCGGATGGCAAGCTTTACCAGTTGCCTGACCAGCAGTTTGCGAACCTTTACTGGTTCCGCAAAGACTGGTTCGACCGCGCCGATCTGCAAGAGGGCTTCAAGGCCAAATACGGCTATGATCTTGGTGTGCCGGTCAACTGGTCGGCCTATGAAGACATCGCCGAGTTTTTCACCAATGACGTGAAAGAAGTCGATGGCGTGCCGATTTACGGCCATATGGATTACGGCAAGCGCGCCCCCGACCTTGGCTGGCGGATGACCGATGCCTGGCTTTCGATGGCCGGTGCCGGTTCTAAAGGCGAACCCAACGGTGTGCCGATCGATGAATGGGGCATCCGGATGGAAGCGGGTTCATGCAACCCCGCGGGTGCGTCGGTCAGCCGTGGCGGTGAAGCCAACGGCCCGGCGGCGGTCTTTGCGATTGCCAAATGGGACGAATGGCTGCGCAAATACGCCCCCCCCGGTGCGGCAAGCTATGACTTCTA
>JBAUHP010000101.1:0-2557 GCA_049680345.1 Albidovulum sp.
ATCAAGCGCTGTCGTGGGTTCGTCGGCAATCAGCAGTTCGGGGCGGCCAAGCAGCGCCATGGCGATGGCGATGCGCTGGCGCATACCGCCTGACAACTGGTGCGGGAACCGGGTCATCTGCGTTTCAGGGTCGGGCACGCCGACCTTTTTCATTATGGCAACAGCCGTTGCCCACAGCGCTGTTTTCCCCGCGTTACTGTCGCTGTGCTGGGCATCCATGAGATGATTGCCGATCGAGCGGGCCGGATTCAGAGAGGTCATCGGATCCTGAAAAACCATCGAAACCCGGGCGCCTCGCAACTTGCGCAACTGCGCCTCGCTGGCCCCGACCAACTCATCCGTACCGATGCGGATTGATCCGGTTTCAAGGCGCGCGCCTTTGGCCAAAAGACCGATCAGCGCCAGCGCCAGCGTCGATTTCCCAGAACCGGATTCGCCGACAATTCCGGTGATCTGGCCGCGCCTCAGCGTCAGGTTCACCCCCCGCAGCCCAAAAACCGGGTGGCTGGGTGACCCGAAGGCAACGGTCAGGTCGCGGATTTCTGCAACGGCTGTGCTCATCTTCAGCGCCCCCCCCGGCGTTTGGGGTCGAACCGTTCACGCAACGCCTCGCCAAAGAAGGTGAAGCCAAGCGTCGCTACGACAATGGGCAGACCGCCCGCAAACACGATCCACGGCGCCTCACGGATAGAGCCGGTTCCCTCTTCAAGAATACGTCCCCAGGAGGGTGCGGGGGGTGGCACGCCAAAGCCAAGATAGGTCAACCCTGCCTCCAGCGCGATGATGCCGGGTACATCCATGCAGGCCACAATCATCACCGGGCCAACGACATTGGGCAAAATGTGAAGCGTCAGGATGCGCACCGGGGATGCGCCAAGCGAGCGGATCGCCACCACATAGTCGGCGGTTTTGGCCGACATCGTCCCGGTGCGGATCAGCCGCGCATAGGCCGGCGTAAGGAACACTATGACCAGCCCCATAAGGGTCACGTTGGAGGCCCCGAACAAGGTGACAAAGGCAAGGCCAAGGACAACGGTGGGGAAGGAATAGGTGGCATCGAAAACCAAAAGCAGCACATTGTCGAGCAGCCGTGGCCCATAGCCCGCCACAAGCCCCAGCACCATGCCAAGGCACACCGAAATCGCCACCGAAAAGACCCCGATCTGAAGCGCATAGGCCGACCCGGCGATCACCCGCGAAAACACATCGCGGCCCAGCTTGTCGGTGCCGAACAGATGTTCGGATGACGGCGGCAATAGCCGGTCCGGCACGGCAATCTTGAACGGATCATAGGGGGCCAGCGCGGTGCCAAAGAGGCCGCAGAAAATGATGAGCACAACAAGCATCAATCCCAAAAACCCCAAGGGGTTGGTGCGCGCGAAGCCTATGAGGTTTCTAAAGTGCATCACGAACACGGGGATCCAGCCATGCGACCATGAGGTCGGAAATCGGGGTGGCGATGACGAACAGCACAACCGACGCAAAAACACCGCCCTGCACAATCGGAAAGTTGCGCGCCGATGCGGCGTTGGCGATCAGCGTCCCAAGGCCCGGGCGAGAGAATACGTTTTCGATCAAGACAGCCGATGACAGCAGGCTGCCGATAGAAATGCCCAGCAAAGTTACGGTGGGAATGATTGCAAGGCGCAAGGCGTAATGCAAAATAATCTTCCATTCCGGCAGGCCCATTGCCCGGGCGGTACGGACATGATTTTCGGCAAGTTCCTCGATCATTGACCCGCGCACCAGCCGGGCAAGATAACCCACCCAGCCAAGTCCAATTGCAAATGCAGGCAAGATCAGGTGCCAGATCTGATCCGAGACATCGCCCGCATCCCCACCGCCAAGCACGGGAAACCACCCCAGTTTTACCGCAAAGGCGACAAGTGCGAAAATTGCCAGCACGAAAGGCGGGATCGATATCGCCCCGACAGAAAGCACCGAGGTGATTTTGTCGAGCAGCGAATTAGGGCGCAGCGCCGAGTAACAGCCCAAAGGCACCCCGACCAGCACCGCCCAGCCAAGCCCGGCAAAGGCCAGCGCAAGCGTTGCGGGCAGCGCCTCCAGCACGATATCGGCTATCGGGCGCTTGCTCCAGACATCGGTGCCAAGGTTGCCACTGGCGAGGTTGCCGAACCAGATGCCGATCTGTTGCCATACCGGTTTGTCGAGACCCATTTCGGCGCTGATCCGTGCAACCGCCTCGGGGGTCGCACGGGCACCAAGCATGATGGTCGCCGGGTCACCCGGGATGGCGCGGATCATCACGAAAAGCATGATCATTGCGACGATGCAGATTATGATCGAAAGCCCGATGCGCTTGATCGCGTAGCTCAGCATTTTGCGCTACCCCTTTTCGGGGATAGCGCAAAGGCCTGCCCAAAGACAGGTGTCATGCAAGTGTGACCGCTTCGGCCCTCAGATCGCCCCCCGGATAGAATGCGGGTTTCACCCGGTTCGAAATCGCCCAGAGCCGCGGCCAATAGGTGACAAACACATAAGCCCCGGTATCTTCCATGATGTCTTGCATTTGCAGATACATCGCACCGCGCTTTGC
>JBAUHP010000102.1:0-1977 GCA_049680345.1 Albidovulum sp.
AAACCGGCCCTGCCCCGGCATTGACTGCGATCAAGACCCCCCATGTCGGGGCGCCCGACATATAGGCGCGCGTCCCGTCAATCGGGTCAAGCACCCAGGTAAAGCCGCTGGTCCCGGCGCGGGGGGCGAATTCTTCGCCCAGCACCGCGTCATCGGGGCGCATGACAGCAAGGATTTCGCGCATGCGGGTCTCAGACGCGCGGTCCGCGCAGGTGACGGGGTCAAACCCCCCGACATAGCTGACCCCGGCGTCGCTGACCCTGGCACCCCCGATGCTGTCCGACAGTTTGTTTTCGGCCTCAAGCCCGGCGGCACGAAAATGCGCGAGCGTTTCCACCCGCGCCGCATCGGCCAAAGCAGCAGCCGTCTGCATCAGTTCTTCACGCAATGCCTTGGTGATTTCGGCCATCAGATCCTCCTGCAATATGCATGCAGGTGACCCGGTTTTGCGCAGACGTCAAGCCAGACCCTTACGCATCCCCCAGTTTCCCCAAGCCCCGGTTTCCCCAAGCCCCGGGTTCCCCAAACCTAGTCTTCAGGCTTTCAAGCCACGTCCGACAACACTTTGGCAAGGTCGAACAAGCGGCGGCGCTGCGCTTCCGGGATCGCATAATAGGACCGCACAAGCATCAGTGCTTCTTTATCGGCCAGAATATCAGCGTGCTGATTTTCGATCACTGGCGCGTCAGAATCCAGCCCTTCGAAAAAGAAGCTGACCGCGACGCCAAGCGCATCGGCAATATCCCAAAGCCGCGACGCGGAAACCCGGTTCATACCGGTTTCATACTTCTGGATCTGCTGGAACTTGATCCCAACCTTATCAGCCAATTGCTGCTGCGTCATTCCGACCATCCAGCGGCGGTGGCGCACGCGCTTACCGACATGGACATCAACGGGGTGTTTCATAATAGCCTCCAACTTTATACTCTGTACCATCATACCAAGCAATTTTCATGCCAAGCGGCAGATCGCTGCGCAATTTATCGCAAAAATCGACCGATCTGCCGAAAGCTAATGCGCTTGCCTACGTTACCATACTAATAGATTTGATCAAGCCAGCTCGCCCTACAGGAATCTAGACTTTAGGGCATTCACCCGGGCATTTTTCGCAAAATGCGTTGCAATTTGCAATGATCGCCGGCCGCATCACTCGCCAAATGCAATTCCCCACCGGCGCGAACACACGCCTGAGTCGCAATCAAACCGCGCCAGACGGCAACCGGCCAAGAACCGCTATTCCGCCGCGCGCATTTGCGCCCCTGCTGTCGCATCCCCATAGGCGCAGCGGATCTGCGCCAAAAGGGCCTGCGCGACCGGCCCCTTTTGCTGGCCCGCATCGTAAAGACAGACCTTGAGCTGTCCCAACTGCGGCAAGACGTTGCCAGGCTCAACCACAACGGTCCCGTCAGGAACCGCCCCGCGCATCCGCGCCGTGACGGCCAGATCGGCCGCAACGGTGGCCTCCACCACCTGCTCGGAATCGCCGTCAAAGCTCATCTCCCATGCCACCCCCGCCTCATCCAGCGCCTGCTGGGCGACGCCACGGAATATGCATTTGCTGACAAAGCCAAGCCGCAAGGGGCGGCGCTGAAAGGCCGTGCCCTCGGATGCCCCGATCCAGACCATGTCGCGGGTTGCCAAAACCTCACCCCCCGGCCCCGGCGCAGATTCCGTCGTCAAGATCATATCAAATTCGCCGCGCCCGAAGCTTTCGCGCAATTCCGAGGTGAACGAGGAATAAAGGTTAATGCGCACCCGCGGAAACTCTTGCGCAAGGGCTTTGAGAATGCCGGGGATCTGCGGATAAACGATATCGCAAGGCACCCCCAGCCGCAGCTCGCCCACATAACCACTATCGGTCAGCCGCGACAAAGCCTCATCATTCAGCACCAACATCCGGCGCGCATAGCCCAACAGCTGCTCACCCTCAGGCGTCAGTGTCAGCTTGCGGGCGGCGCGGAAAAAGAACGCCTGCCC
>JBAUHP010000103.1:0-13803 GCA_049680345.1 Albidovulum sp.
TGTTCTCGACGCTGAAAGAGGGTCGGGTTCGCTACGGTTTGATGCTGCGCGAAGACGGCACAGTCATGGATGATGGAACCACCGCCCGCCTTGGCCCCAATCACTATCTGATGACAACGACGACGGCGGCGGCGGGGGCCGTGATGCGCCATCTTGATTTCGTCCAACAGGCCTTTTGTGCCGACTGGGATGTGCGGACCATTTCGGTGACCGAACATTGGGCGCAATTTGCCGTGGCCGGACCTTTAGCGCGCGAATTGCTCAACTCCATCCTTGATGCCCCGCTTGATGAAGCAACCTTCCCGTTCTTGTCATGTGGCGCGCTGCAGATCGGCGGTGTGCCGGGGCGGCTTTACCGCATCTCGTTCTCGGGGGAGTTGGGGTATGAGGTTGCCGTACCTGCCCGTTACGGTGCCGCCCTTTACCGCGATCTTGTGGCGCGGGCCGAAAGCTTTGGTGGATGCGCTTACGGTATGGAGGCGCTCAATGTATTGCGCATCGAGAAGGGCTTTATCACCCATGCCGAAATTCACGGGCGGGTAACTGCCTTTGATATTGGCATGCAAGGTATGATCAGCGCCAAGAAGGACTGCATTGGCAAGGTTTCAAGCCAACGCCCCGGCCTTTTGGGATCGGGGCGAGAGCAGTTGGTGGGGATCAGGCCCTTGAGCATGGAAAAGGCGTTTGGCGCAGGCGCGCATTTGTTCGATAATGGTGCCGCACCGATTTCCGCCAATGATCAGGGATATGTCACGTCGGTTTGCTGGTCGCCCACTTTGCGCGCCCATCTGGGCCTTGCGTTTTTGCGCAATGGACGTGCCCGGCAGGGCCAATCGGTGCGGCTTGTCGATCATCTGCGCGGCACTGACATGCTGTGCGAAGTGATGAACCCTGTCTTCTTTGACCCCGAAGGAGGGCGCGCGCGTGGCTAAACTGATTGCCCGATCCGCTTGCGAAGACCTTTTGCCGATCAGCATTGGCGGCATGGAACTGACCGAACAGCCCATTGACCGCATGTGGGCCGTCGCACCTTACCACGGGCGCGAAAAGGCCGTGTCCACGGCTTTGCAGAAGCAAGGCCTTGATTGGCCCGCGCCGAACACGGCATCTGCCAAAGGCGATAAGCTTTGTATGTGGAGCGGGCGGGCGCAGGCGTTCTTGGTCAATGCTGAACTTGGCGGGTTGAAGGATGCAGCCGCGCTGACCGATATCAGCGATGGCTGGATCGCCGTTGTGCTGACGGGTGCGAATGCGGCGTCGGTTCTGGCACGCCTTGTGCCGGTTGATCTGGGGCGGGCGGCGTTTTCCCAAGGCAGTGTGGTGCGCACCGGGCTTGGCCATATGTCGGTGATGATCCACCGAACCGGCCCCGCGCAGTTCACCATCTATCTCTTCCGCTCCATGGCAACCACTGCGGTGCATGAGCTTTCGACGGCAATGAACGCAGTCACCGCCCGCGCTGCAATCTGACGCCAAAGCGACCACTTTCGGGGCTGTCTTGACCTGAGCGGCGGTGCTTCGGGGCGAATATTCATTGACGGGTGGGGGCGCTTCCTGCATTAATTGAACATACGTTCATTTCGTAAGGTCAGGCTGATGTTCACCGCATCCATGAAATTCCCCCTTGGCGAAGAAATCGACGCTTTGCGCGATATGGTGCATCGTTGGTCGCAACAGCGGGTCAAACCAATTGCCGCCGAGGCGGACCGCGCCAATGATTTTCCCGCCGGGCTTTGGAAGGAAATGGGTGATCTTGGGCTTTTGGGGATCACGGTGCCCGAAGAATACGGCGGTGCCGGGATGGGGTATCTTGCGCATGTGGTTGTGGTCGAAGAGATTGCGCGTGCGTCTGCCGCGATATCAATGTCTTATGGCGCGCATTCGAACCTTTGCGTTAATCAGATCAAGCTTAACGGGACGGATGCGCAAAAGCGCAAATACCTGCCGCACCTGATTTCGGGCCAGCATGTCGGCGCATTGGCGATGTCTGAAGCGGGGGCAGGTTCAGACGTGGTGTCGATGAAGCTGCGCGCTGAAAAGCGCAACGATCATTACAAGCTTAACGGCACCAAATTTTGGATCACCAACGGCCCCGATGCGGATACGCTTGTGGTTTATGCCAAGACCGATCCTGATGCAGGGTCCAAGGGCATCACGGCATTCTTGATCGAAAAGACCATGAAGGGTTTTTCGACCTCAGCGCATTTCGACAAGCTTGGCATGCGCGGATCAAACACCGCCGAGCTGATTTTTGACGATGTCGAGGTCCCGTTTGAGAATGTCTTGGGTGAAGAGGGCAAGGGTGTGCGTGTCCTCATGTCCGGCCTTGATTATGAACGTGTGGTGCTTTCAGGCATTGGCCTTGGCACCATGGCGGCTTGTCTGGATGAGGTCATGCCCTATGTCGCGACCCGCAAGCAATTCGGCCAGCCAATCGGGAACTTTCAGCTGATGCAGGCCAAGATCGCGGATATGTACACCAAGATGAACGCGGGCCGCGCCTATGTTTATGCGGTGGCCGCGTCGTGCGATCGGGGCGAGGTTACCCGCCAGGATGCAGCAGCTTGCGTCTTGTTCACCTCGGAAGAAGCGATGAACGTGGCCCACCAGGCCGTGCAGGCGATGGGAGGGACGGGCTACATGAATGAAACCCCCGTCTCGCGCTATTTTCGCGATGCCAAACTGATGGAGATCGGCGCGGGCACAAGCGAGATCCGCCGCATGCTGATCGGGCGCGAAATGATGGGGGCGATGGGGTAGGTGTCACAACAACTTGTCGAATTTGCTCGGACTTGCCCATTTGGCTGCGAAACGGCGCTTGTTTTGACACTTGGTGATTTTCGATGAAACTTCTCTCTTCCGCTCTTCCCACCTCCGATGCCTTCCGCGCCAATCGCGCGGCCCATCTGGTGCTTTTGGAAACGGCCCGCGAAGCGGCCGCCCTTGCGGCCAGTGGCGGCGGGGAAAAGGCGCTTGCCCGCCATACCGCGCGCGGCAAGATGGCGCCGCGTGATCGGGTGGCGAACCTGCTTGATGCAGGCGCGCCGTTTTTGGAAATCGGCGCCACTGCCGCGCACGCTATGTATGGCGGTGATGCGCCGGGGGCCGGGCTGATCGCCGGGATCGGCAAGGTGATGGGGCAAGAGGTGATGGTGGTCGCGAATGACGCCACCGTCAAAGGCGGCACCTATTACCCGATGACGGTGAAAAAGCATCTGCGCGCCCAAGAGATTGCCGAACAAAACCACCTGCCTTGCGTCTATCTTGTGGACAGTGGCGGCGCCAACCTGCCCAATCAAGATGAGGTTTTCCCAGATCGCGACCATTTCGGCCGCATCTTCTACAATCAGGCACAGATGTCGGCCAAGGGCATTCCCCAGATCGCGGTTGTCATGGGCTCATGCACTGCGGGCGGGGCTTATGTGCCTGCGATGTCCGATGTCTCGATCATCGTGCGCGATCAAGGCACGATCTTCCTCGCAGGCCCGCCGCTGGTCAAGGCCGCCACCGGGGAAGTGGTCAGCGCCGAAGATCTTGGCGGCGGCGATGTGCATACAAGGCTTTCCGGCGTTGCCGATTATCTGGCCGAGGATGACGCTCACGCGCTTGCACTCGCGCGCCGGACAGTCGGCAATCTGAACCGCGCCAAACCCAGCACGGTGCAGTGGCAAAACCCCGAAGACCCCGCCTATGACCCCGAAGAAATCCTTGGCGTGGTGCCCGCCGATCTGCGCACGCCCTATGACATCCGCGAGGTGATCGCGCGGCTGGTGGACGGCTCTCGCTTTGATGAATTCAAGGCGCGTTTTGGTGAAACGCTGGTCACTGGTTTTGCGCATGTGATGGGCTGCCCGGTGGGGATTGTGGCCAACAACGGTGTGCTGTTTTCCGAGTCCGCCGTGAAGGGCGCGCATTTTGTCGAACTGTGCAGTCAGCGCAATATCCCCTTGGTATTCTTGCAAAATATCACCGGCTTCATGGTTGGCCGCAAATATGAAAATGAAGGCATCGCCCGGCATGGGGCAAAAATGGTAACGGCAGTGGCCACAACCAATGTCCCCAAAATCACCATGCTTGTCGGGGGCTCTTTCGGCGCTGGCAACTACGGCATGTCTGGCCGCGCCTTTTCACCCCGCTTTTTATGGAGCTGGCCCAACAGCCGCATCAGCGTGATGGGCGGCGAACAGGCCGCAGGGGTATTGGCGACAGTCAAACGCGACGGGATCGAACGGGCAGGCGGCACATGGAACCCCGAGGAAGAGGCCGACTTCAAGCGCCCCACCATCGAGATGTTCGAGACCCAGTCGCACCCGCTCTACGCCTCCGCCCGCCTCTGGGACGACGGCATAATCGACCCGCGCAAAAGCCGCGAGGTGCTGGCGCTGTCGCTTTCAGCGGCGCTTAACGCTCCGATAAAGGAGACGCGCTTTGGCGTCTTCAGGATGTAAGCGATGGCGCGGCGGAAAAACAACGTCATCCCGTACAGCCGTGGCCATGCGAAGCCGAATGCGTTTCGCAAGCTTGGGGCGGGACGCGGGCCGCGCCCGCCGCGGCGCTCGCGCAGCGGTTGGCAGCTGGCCGATCCGCGTTTTTATCTGAGTGCGGTGGTCGTTGTGGCGTCGGTTCTTCTTATCGTGCTGCCTGGGATTGCGGATATGACCCTTGCTGCGGTGCGTCCGGCATCGGTCGCAGGCGGCTCGTGCCGCATCTATCAGGTTGTTGACGGTGACACGGTGCGGATGTGGTGCCCGGCGCGTGGTAATACTTCTGCCCGCCTTACCGGTTTCGATACGCCTGAGTTGTTTTCGCCGTCCTGCCCCTCCGAACTCGTTGCGGCGGTGCGGGCGAAATGGGCGTTGCGCCTCGTGCTGTTGCGCGCCGGTGATGTGCGGCTGGTGCGCGAAGGCACCGATCGCTATGGCCGCGCGCTGGTCGCGGCCTTCGTCGACGGTGAACCACTTGCGCGGCGAATGATCGCGGACGGCCATGCGCGCGCCTATTCTGGTGGTCTGCGCAAGGGGTGGTGCGCATGAGCGGCAGGTGTTCATGCTACAGGCAAGACGGGTTCAGCCGCGCAAAAGGGATGTTGGAATGTTCGCAAAAATCCTGATCGCCAACCGGGGTGAGGTTGCCTGCCGGGTTATCGACACCTGCCGCCGCATGGGCGTGGCGACGGTTGCGGTCTATTCCGACGCCGACCGTTCCGCGCGCCATGTCGCGATGGCCGATGAGGCGGTGCATATCGGGGCCTCCGCGCCCAAGGACAGCTATTTGCGCGGTGATGTGATTATTCAAGCGGCGCTTGATACCGGCGCGGCGGCGATCCATCCGGGCTATGGATTCTTGTCCGAAAACCCCGGGTTTGTTGATGCGACCCGAGCGGCCGGGTTGATCTTCATCGGCCCATCGGCCGCGGCGATAAGGGCGATGGGGCTCAAGGATGCTGCCAAAAAACTGATGGAACAGGCAGGCGTGCCGGTTGTGCCGGGCTATCACGGCGCCAATCAAGACGCCAAGCACTTGGCAGACGCGGCCAATACCATCGGCTATCCGGTCTTGATCAAGGCCGTTGCGGGTGGGGGTGGCAAAGGCCTGCGGCTGGTCGAAAAACCCGCCGATTTCGCCGGGGCATTGACCAGCGCCATGGGCGAAGCGCAGACGGCCTTTGGCAACCCTGCGGTTTTGGTGGAAAAATACGTCGAAAAACCCCGCCATATCGAAGTGCAGATCTTTGGCGACGGCACATCAGCCGTGCATCTTTATGAGCGTGACTGCTCGCTGCAGCGTCGCCACCAGAAAGTCATCGAGGAAGCCCCCGCGCCCGGCATGACCGAAGACATGCGCGCGGCAATGGGCGACGCTGCGGTTCGGGCGGCCATGGCGATTGGTTACGCGGGCGCGGGTACGGTTGAATTTATCACCGATGCCTCCGAGGGGCTGCGCCCTGGCCGGTTCTGGTTCATGGAGATGAACACAAGGCTTCAGGTCGAACACCCCGTGACCGAGGCGATCACCGGCATTGATCTGGTCGAATGGCAGCTTCGGGTGGCCAGCGGCGAAAGCCTGCCTTTGGCGCAAGAGGATATCCGCATCACTGGCCATGCCTTCGAAGCACGGCTTTATGCCGAAGATGCGGGTGCCGGGTTCTTGCCCGCGACCGGAACGCTGAGCCATCTGAATTTCCCCGCCAATGTACGCGCCGAAACCGGTGTGCGCACGGGCGACAAGATCAGCCCATGGTACGATCCGATGATCGCCAAGATCATCGCTCATGGCCCGACCCGCGCTATCGCACTGGCAAAGCTGCAAGCGGCATTGGCGGCAACCGAGGTCGCAGGCACCATCACCAATCTTGATTTTCTGGCGGCGCTTGCGCGCCATAAGGGCTTTGCCAAGGGCGATGTGGATACCGGATTGATCGGCCGCGATCTGGCAGGGCTTTTGGCAACAGACCCCACACCTTTGCCGATCCGGGCACTGGCCGCGATCCATGCCGCAGGCCTGGGCGCGGATCCTCAGCCTTTCGAAGGCTTCAGCCTTTGGCAGCCCGCGCGCCATCAGATCACGCTGGAGGAATTCTCGGCCCAGATCGAGGCGCTGGGCGCGGGGCGTTACCGGGTTTTCATTGGTGATAAGGACATTCTGTGCGAACAGCGTGGTGATTGGTGGGTAAATGGCGAAAAGCTGCATTCGAATGTGGTCTGCGATGGCGATCGGGTAAGCGTTTTCGCCGGGCGGGGATATCATTTTACCAAGCGCGATCCTTTGGCGCGTTCGGTGGCGGCCGCGAATGCCGCCCTCACGCTGTCGCCGATGCCGGGGATGGTCAAGGCGGTTTTCGTCGCAGTGGGGCAGGTGGTTGGTGCTGGTGAACGGCTGGCGGTGCTTGAGGCGATGAAGATGGAACATGTGCTTTGTGCCGGATACGCCGGAACCGTGGCCGAAGTGCTGGTATCATCGGGCGATCAGGTTGTGGCAGGCGCGGCCCTGATCCGGCTGGATGAGGAAGAGCGGCCATGACCGGCTTTGTCGAAATCGTCGAAATGGGGCCGCGTGATGGTTTGCAAAATGAGCCGCGCCTGATACCCACCACTGACAAGATCGCACTCGTGAACAGCCTCAGCCTTGTTGGTTTCAAGCGGATCGAAGTGGCAAGTTTCGTCAGTCCGAAATGGGTGCCGCAGATGGCCGACGGGGCGCAGGTTCTGGCCGCAATCCATCGGAACGCGGCGGTACTTTATTCAGCCCTGACCCCGAACCTTAAGGGCTATACGGCGGCCATGGCGGCCAGGGCTGATGAGGTGGCGATATTTGCCTCGGCATCCGAAGGCTTCAGCCGTGCCAACCTCAATTGTTCGATTTCGGAAAGCCTAGAGCGGTTCGGGCCAGTGGCAAAGGCAGCAACGGTCGATAATGTGAAAATGCGCGGCTATGTGTCAATGATCACCGATTGCCCGTTTGAGGGGGCTGTGGCCCCGGCGGCTGTGGCGCGCGTGGTCGCAGCATTGCGTGATCTGGGGTGTTATGAGGTCAGTCTTGGCGACACGTTGGGGCAGGGGCGGCCCGAAGCCATTGATCTGATGCTTGATGCCGTTTTGAATGAAATGGCGCCTGAGGGGCTTGCAGGCCATTACCATGATACCAGCGGGCGGGCGCTTGAGAATATAGAGGTGTCATTGGCGCGGGGCATCAGGGTTTTTGATGCCTCGGTGGCCGGTCTTGGGGGGTGCCCTTATGCGCCGGGGGCCAAGGGCAATGTTGCCACCGAAAGCGTTGATCTGCGACTTAGGGCGCTTGGGTATACCACGGGTCTGGACCATGATGCCCTGATGGCCGCGTCAAAGCTGGCCCAAAGGCTTCGCAACCCTCAAAGCGATCAGAAAAGTTAGGACGCAAAGATGTTTGAGACAATCAAGCTTAGCCAAGACGGGCGCGGCGTGGTGCACCTGCGCCTTGATCGTCCGCAAAAACACAACTGCCTCTCAGCGCTGATGATTGCCGAACTGACCAAGGCCGCTAAGGCCTTGGGCCGCGATGACAGCGTACGGGTTGTCGTGCTTGAGGCGACCGGCCCAAGTTTTTGCGCGGGCGGCGATCTGGCCTGGATGCAGGCACAGATTGCCGGGGACGCGGCCACCAGACGGGCGGGCGCGCGCGATCTGGCGATGATGCTTCATGCACTCGATACCATGCCAAAGCCGCTGATCGGGCGCATTCAGGGGGCGGCTTATGGTGGCGGGGTGGGGATGATGTCGGTCTGCGATCTGGCCATCGGCGTGCAAGAGGCAACTTTTGGGCTGACGGAAACCAGACTAGGCCTGATCCCCGCGACCATCAGCCCCTATGTGATCGCCCGGATCGGTCAGGCGGCGGCGCGCAGGCACATGCTTGCATCGCGGCTTTTCGATGCGCCGGAGGCTGTGCGTATCGGGCTTTTGTCGCAGCTTTGCAGCCCGGACGATCTTGATGCGGCGGTAGAGGCTGAAATCAACCCCTTCCTTGCCTGTGCTCCCGGTGCGGTGGCCGATGCCAAAGCGCTGATCCGTGGCTTCGCGGCACCGATTGACGCGGAGGTGATAGAGGCAACGATCGGCAAATTGGTTGAGCGTTGGGAGGATGCGGAAGCCGTGGAAGGCATTGAGGCCTTCTTGCAAAAACGCGCACCCGACTGGCGGCGTGGCTGAATGCGGCCCCAGTGAAAGCGGCCGGACAGACTTCTTGTCCGTCAGGATCGGGATCGCCGAAAGAAGCCTAAACAGGAAACGGATGAGCCGCTGGTCGGTGACTGCCTTGCGCACCAAAGGCGTCGTTGGCCAACCCGACACCATTCGCCGGTTTTTGTCGCATCGCGACGTGTCGATTTTTGTTTAAGACATGTGGAACTCAAATAGCACCGGTCAAACCATTCTTTGCATACCGCCACGCAACGTGAAAAGCAGTCACTTGATGAAAACCACGAGAAAGACGCTGGCACCTGATTGAAGCAAAGCGCTTAGTAGGTACATTCAATTTCTTTTGCGGCACGCCTGATTTGGCCATCAAACCTATCACGTGAATAGGATGGATTGTCGGATTTCAGGTAGCTCCATAACCTCTCGGGGTCAGCGCCGAGGCTATAGAACATGTTGATCGTTTGCCTCAGGTAAGAGCCGCTTTTCTCAATCAGACCAGCGTCCAGTCGCTGATAGAGTTCCTCCAAATGCGCCTCGCGTTCCACCTTTGAGTATTCAGTTCGTGCAAGGCGACACAGACCGCCAATTGCTGCAAGGTATGGGTGCTGCCATTTGTTTGGATGGTTAATCGTTGGATCACTTTGCGCACGTTCGGCATCATCAATAAGATACAACAGCAATGGAGCGCTTTTTGCACCAAAATCGCCGAGATGGCTCAGCATTTTGTAGCCATATATCCGCGCGACCGGATCATAAGCCAAATCCTTCAGTTCCGGAAAATACGGCAAAATGGCGCCCTCGGGCAAATGAGAAATCGCGCTGGCGATGGCCGCCAATGGACGATAGGCGTTATATGGATGCACGTTTGCTTCGGGTTCAAATCCATTGAATCTTACGAAAAGCGCAGCCGCAATGTCGCTTGCGGATTCTGATCCCTGGTTTTTCAGCGCCAGAGTTGCCTGCCAGGCATATTGTGGGAATGGCACACGAAAGTCCTGAAACGCACGTAATGCCACGTAAAGTTTTTCGCGCGACATGGGCTTGGTATAGTCAATATCCTGGAAAAAGTCATCAATGACGGCCAGCGTATTGGGTGAGAGATCTCCCGGCTTGTCCAATGCGGCGCGTATGATTGCGTGGGTATCTTGATCGGCTTCGCCAGTCGACAGACCCAGTTCAAATTCAAGCCTGTCTGCCAAAAACGGAACCACCTGCGGACCGAGGGAATATTTTTTTGCACCGCCTAGAAATTCCTTCGTTCGCGGAAACCCCGGCGCTACCTCAAATCCGTAGCCGGTAACAATTGATGGAAAGACCAGAGGTAGATGTATTTCGTATTCAACGGCTGTTGTGCGGAATATCAGTTCCATTTGGGTTGACATTTTCTGGTATAAAGACAGCTGACCAGAGCGAACGGTATCAGCGAAGAAGTCCAAACCTGCATTGTACATGCTTTTCCCTTCTTTCATCTCGCCATAAACAAGAACGCCATCAGCTTGCCCGATTTTGGCTGGGGCACTGACAAGGCAGTTTCCCTGAGCCACCTGCAGCCGGATCAAATCGGCCGCCGACTTTTTTTCGAGAACACTGCCGGTTTCGTTTGGATCCAGATTGTAAAACTCCAACTGGTTTCGATTTTCTTCCAATTCGATTTCCGGGCAATTTTCGCGCTGCTCGAACCAGTAAGCTCTGGCGTCTTGGTTCCAGTCAATCTGGGTCGCGGGGTTCATGGCACGGGTCATGATCATTTTCTCGACCTGAGTGTTCAACAGTGCCCTTTGGCAAAAATCATCACATCCCATGGGGGTCTTTGTGAACTCGGGGTGCTTGCGTGTCTGAATCACGCCCAATGTTGCAAATCTGATATCGGGGGGGATTACGTCGACATCGCCTGCCAATTGCTTTTCGGCTGATGACGTCAGCTTGGCGTTCATCAGATACGGGGGGACCGCAAGCAAGCCGCATGCGAACAAGAAGCTAACCAGTTTTTTCCCCATGGAAGTACGCATCGGCAAAAGCTTGTGAACACCGAACGAAAGGATCAAACACAAAAATAGGCTTGGGGCGACTGCGATAATCAGGCTGAGAGGAAGGCCTACGATAGCTATTGCGCCCACGAGTGCGATAAAGCTCCCCGCCGGGCTGAGGCAAAAAGCCGAAAACAGGCCCAAAATGATTAGAAAACGCGAGTATCTCATTTCCTTAACCGCCTTCTGCGCACGCATTGTCTTCCACATCTTGTGCAAGCCCTATGCGGAAGATGCAGCGTGAATACGGCCAGTTTTTGACAAGCCGATATCGGCTTCTGTGGTCACGCATGAGTATTGAAACGTACGCCCATGTCGAGAGTCTGAGTTTGCATGGGCGATGTCCCGCAATGCGTTTGAAAAGCATGCCTGCTTTGGGCTCAAAGCGGGCTTTGGTTGGGCAGCCCGCCAAGGTTCGGGTTGATCGAGATGAAAAAAGCCTTGCACCAAATCAAAAACCGATGCGCCCCGCTTCCCAAGGTGCCAATAGCGCGCGCCTAAAGCAGCGTTTTGGCACCGGCGTTAGTTGACCCCGCTCAGGCGGGCGGTTAAACCCATCGACAAGCCAAATGACGTCAGCGCATGCGCTTGCGAGTCCAAGGAGCGACCGGTGGATATCCTGCTCAGAGAATACCTTCCCATTCTTGTCTTTCTTGCCATGGCAATTGGCCTTGGTCTTGTCCTTATCCTTGCGGCCTTCGTGCTTGCCGTGCGCAGCCCGGACCCGGAAAAGGTCTCGGCTTACGAATGCGGTTTCAACGCGTTTGATGACGCGCGCATGAAGTTTGATGTGCGCTTTTATCTGGTCTCGATCTTGTTCATCATCTTCGATCTTGAAGTGGCCTTCCTCTTTCCCTGGGCCGTTGCCTTCAAGGATCTTTCGATGGTGGGATTTTGGTCGATGATGGTGTTTTTGGGCGTGCTGACCATTGGCTTTGCCTATGAATGGAAGAAGGGGGCCTTGGAATGGCAATGATGGCAGGTGCCAATACCGCAGGCCACGATCCTGAGGTTGCAACCCAGACCCTGAACCGCGAGTTGCAAGATAAGGGTTTCTTGCTGACCTCGACCGAAGATATCATCAATTGGGCGCGCACCGGGTCGTTGCACTGGATGACCTTTGGTCTGGCATGTTGCGCGGTTGAGATGATGCATGTCGCCATGCCGCGCTATGACGTCGAACGCTATGGTTTCGCGCCACGCGCCAGCCCGCGCCAGTCTGATGTGATGATCGTGGCGGGCACGCTGACCAACAAGATGGCCCCGGCCTTGCGCAAGGTCTATGACCAGATGCCAGAGCCGCGCTATGTGATCTCTATGGGATCTTGCGCCAATGGCGGTGGCTATTATCACTACAGCTATTCGGTGGTGCGTGGCTGCGACCGCATTGTGCCGGTCGATATCTATGTTCCGGGCTGCCCGCCCACTGCCGAGGCGCTGCTTTACGGTATCTTGCAATTGCAACGCCGTATCCGCCGCACCGGCACGCTTGTGCGCTGATTGGGGAAGCTGATGTCATTGGAAGAACTCTCAACCCATATTGCCGCCGCGCGCGGCGATGACGTGGTGTCAAGCGACATCGCCTTTGGTGAATTATGCCTGACGGTCAAGCTGGACGCACTACCCGATCTGGTGCGGTTCTTGCACGATGATCCGGCATGCCGGTTCTCAACTCTGGTCGATATTACCGCCGTTGACTACCCCGAACGGCCAGTGCGTTTTGAACTCGTCTATCACTTCTTGTCGATGTACAAAAACCACCGCATCCGGCTGAAAGCTGCGGTGGGCGAGGCTGACATGGCCCCATCGCTGACCGATCTGCACCCGACCGCCAATTGGTTTGAACGTGAAGTTTTCGACATGTTCGGCATCTTGTTTTCCGGCCACCCGGATTTGCGCCGCATCCTCACCGATTACGGTTTTCGCGGCTATCCGTTGCGCAAGGATTTCCCGACCACAGGCTATACCGAAGTGCGCTACGATGAAGCTGAAAAACGCGTCATCTATGAACCGGTCAACCTTGTGCAAGAATACCGGCAGTTCGATTTCATGAGCCCGTGGGAAGGTGCCCAATACATCTTGCCCGGCGATGAAAAGCAGGAGGCGAAAGGCAAGTGATCGCCACGCCGCAACCAGAACCTACGATACTTTTCGGCCTCGGCGCGAACAAGGCGGGGTCCACCTGGCTATACAGATATCTGTCGCGCCATCCCGATTGCCGGATGCCCGACGTCAAAGAACTGCATTTCTTTGATGCCGTAACCGCCGCGCGCCGCGCGAATGAGCGGCGCAAGGTCGAGAATCGGCGTGATCAGCTGGTGGCGCAGTTGGTAAAAGCCAGCCCCATTCAAGCCGTTGCCTTGCGCGAAAGGCTGGCCGATCTTGATGATTGGCTTGGCGTCATTGCCCAAGATCAATCTGATGACGGTGGCTACCGGGGGTATTTGCTACGTCGCGCACAGGGGTCGCGATTGATCGGTGATATCACGCCCGCCTACGCGCTTTTGCCTGAAGCCGAGCTGGCAAGGATGCAAGCGATGGGCCCGTCGGTGCGGTTCTTGTACATCTTGCGCGATCCGATTGATCGGCTTTGGTCCAACATCAGGATGAATGCGCAGCGTCATCTGGGCATGGATGCGGGTCGTGCACATAATGCGCCCGATATGGCCGAGGCTGTGGCGCAAAAGGCCTTGCGCATTTTTGATACATGGGCCGAAGGCGGTGAAGCGCCTGTAAACCATCGTTCCGACTATATGGGCACGCTCACGCGGCTGACCCAGGCGGTCTTGCCCAGCAACCTGCGGGTGATGTTTTACGAGACGATGTTCAACAAGGCAGCAATTGACCGGCTTTGCGGCTTTTTGGGCATCGCTCCGCATCCGGCGGCAATTGACAAACCTGTGAATGCGGGGGGGGGGCATCGCCCTGGACATGCCCCGCCAGCTTCGGGCGCGCGAATTACTTGCCCCTCAGTACGAATTTGTGCGCCAGACGATGGGCGACGTGCCATTGCGCTGGCGCATGAATATGGGGGAGTTGTGAGATGATCGGCAAAGATCGCAACAAAACATTGACTGGTGCGTGCCTCTGCGGCGCTTGCACAT
>JBAUHP010000104.1:0-6187 GCA_049680345.1 Albidovulum sp.
TCTATGATGCGGCATTGGCCGATGCGGGCATAGCTGCATCCGTGGCCGAAGTCTTTGACGATAAAAAACGCGGCCTTACCGCACGTTTGCAACGTAGCGGCCCGGTAGATGAGGCAAGTTTGGAGCATTTGTTGGGTCAGTTCACGATCGCGTGGGAATGGCAGGCATAGGGCGATATTTCCCGGGCTGGGTGTACAATCTGTCTGTGGCTCTTGCGGCCCCCGGCGCGCGCAACTAAGACTTGAGTAATGATCCGCGCATAGACTGACCCCGGGAACAGCTACAGGCAGGCACAATGAGAGATCCGATTGATACCTATATGAACACCCTCGTTCCGATGGTGGTCGAACAGACGTCGCGCGGCGAACGCGCGTATGATATTTTCTCGCGGCTCTTGAAGGAGCGTATCATATTCTTGTCAGGCCCGGTGCATGACGGAATGTCGACGCTGATCTGCGCGCAGCTTTTGTTTCTTGAGGCGGAAAATCCGTCGAAGGAAATCGCCATGTATATCAATTCGCCCGGTGGCGTGGTCACCAGCGGATTGTCGATTTACGATACGATGCAATACATCCGCCCCAAAGTATCGACTTTGGTGATCGGGCAGGCGGCCTCTATGGGGTCGCTGTTGCTGACGGCTGGCGAAAAGGGCATGCGGTTCTCTTTGCCCAACAGCCGCGTTATGGTGCACCAGCCTTCGGGCGGATATCAGGGTCAGGCGACCGATATCATGATCCATGCGCAAGAGACGCAAAAGCTTAAAGACCGGTTGAATGATATCTATCACAAGCATACCGGACAGCCCGTGAAAAAGGTGGAAGCAGCCCTTGAGCGGGATAATTTCATGTCGCCGGAAGATGCCAAGGAATGGGGTCTGATCGACGAAATTCTTGCTAGCCGCGCGAAATTGGACGAACCGGCGACCTAAGGTAAAGCTTGGGCGCGGGCAATTTAACGTTGTGATGACCATACTGCTGCCCTAATCTTGCTTAAATGGGGCGCGATAACGAGGCCTGGTACCGAACCGGGTAAGCCGCAGAGGAAGACGATGGCAAATAATTCAGGCAGCGATAGCAAAAACACTCTTTATTGCTCGTTCTGCGGCAAGAGCCAGCATGAGGTCAGAAAGCTGATCGCGGGTCCGACGGTGTTCATCTGTGATGAATGTGTCGAGCTGTGCATGGATATCATTCGCGAAGAGACCAAGACAACCGGGCTGAAAACCACCGATGGGGTGCCGACGCCGCGTGATATCTGCAAGGTCCTGGACGATTATGTGATTGGCCAGGAACATGCCAAGCGCGTGTTGTCGGTTGCGGTGCATAACCATTACAAGCGTCTGAACAACGTTTCCAAATCGTCGGAAGTGGAACTGTCGAAGTCGAATATCTTGCTGATCGGCCCGACCGGTTGCGGCAAGACATTGCTGGCGCAGACATTGGCGCGGATTTTGGATGTGCCCTTCACCATGGCCGATGCGACCACATTGACCGAGGCCGGTTATGTGGGTGAAGACGTCGAAAACATCATCCTCAAGCTCTTGCAGGCGTCGGAATATAACGTGGAACGCGCGCAGCGCGGCATCGTCTATATCGATGAGGTCGACAAGATCACCCGCAAATCCGACAACCCCTCGATCACCCGCGATGTATCGGGCGAGGGTGTGCAGCAAGCGCTTTTGAAGATCATGGAAGGCACTGTGGCATCGGTGCCTCCGCAAGGCGGGCGCAAACATCCGCAGCAAGAGTTCTTGCAGGTGGACACCACCAATATCTTGTTCATCTGTGGCGGGGCTTTTGCCGGCCTTGAACGGATCATCGCCCAGCGTGGCAAAGGATCGGCCATCGGTTTTGGTGCCGAGGTGAAAGACCCCGATGCGCGCGGCGTAGGCGAACTGTTCCAGGAGCTGGAGCCGGAAGATCTGTTGAAATTCGGCCTGATCCCGGAATTTGTCGGCCGTTTGCCGGTGCTTGCCACCCTGACCGATCTGGATGAAGCCGCATTGGTGACGATTTTGACCGAGCCGAAGAATGCCTTGGTCAAGCAATATCAGCGGCTGTTTGACATCGAAGGTGTCAAGCTGACTTTCACGCCCGACGCACTTGTCGCTATTGCCAAGCGGGCGATTCAGCGAAAAACCGGTGCGCGCGGGCTGCGCTCGATCCTTGAAAGTATATTGCTTGATACGATGTTCGATCTGCCGGGGCTGAACACCGTTGAAGAGGTGGTGGTCAACCAAGAGGCCGTCGATACCGCAGGGTCGTTGCCATTGCTGATCCATTCGGACACCAAGAAAGGTGCGGCCACGGCAAGCTAAGCCTGCGGCCCTTCCAGCCAAACCTGTCTTGCCGCCATGGCGTGCCGGGGGTCTTAGCCCACAAGCTTGGCCCCTTTGAAAAGCTGCCTTCCGGGGTGGCCAGGGGAAGGTGTGCGGGGCGGACGAAGTGAACCTTTGCTGCGCGAGCGCCAAGGTCTGCTTTCAGAAATCGCCCTGCCAAAAACGGTCGTTTCTGCTGGTGGCATAAACCCCATTCCAGAACTGCTTCTGAGTGAGCAGTGTGTGACTAAAAGGTAGGGTTACCGCAAGAGCTTCGAGCAATGTCCACCCGCCGACTTCTATTTCGACAACGTCCGCAACACGGGCGTAGCGAATGGCAAATTTTTCCGCACTTCGAAGTTTAAGACTACGCCAAAAACGGTCGTTTTTGGAATGATGCTGAGGATGCGATAAAGGTCTATTTGAAACCCTTGTTGGCATTCCCATCAAGAAGGTTCACATAGTCTAACCGTTTCAATTCGCAGGACCGAATTCGTGAAGACAGATAGCTATCTTACCATCCCAGATACAAACATTCAGGTTTTGGCACCGATCAACGAACTCGACTTCTTCGATACGCAGTCAGTAAAGCTGCTTCAGCCTACTTCACCCCTAGAGGCTTGGCGCATTGTTATGTCCCAGCCAATGCCCATCATGAATTTAGCGTTCAGAGTGCGAGATGTTATTTCGTCAATGTTTGGGGTGAAGAAAATCGGTGGCTTTTCTGGCGTTGTGCCAAAATCTGTCGAAATGGGCCAAATGCTCGATTTTTTCCTCGTAGAACACATTTCGCAGAATGTTTTGACCCTGACTGAACGTGATCGCCATCTTGATGTCATGACTTGTATTTCGTCATCTAGGAATGAATTAACGATTACGTCTTCGGTGAAGACGCATAATACCTTTGGGAGAGTCTACATGATCCCAGTTGCTCCTGCGCACAAAATGATCGTCCGAAGAAACCTCAAACAGATTGGCCGCACCCTCGCGTAGTCGAGGGGCTTTGGAACAGGCGTTATTCTCGTCGATATATTGTCCACTCTTGAGGTAGTTCGATCTCGAAAAATGCGCCCATCAGAGTGGCATTGATAACTATCGCTATCACCACTCCGGCCCATGTCAGGGTCCAAAAGCCGAACTGAGCGTGCTGGCGATAGTTTCTCCGCATCAACACCAGTCTGACTGCGCAACCAAGATGGAAAAACAATGATAAAACACCAAGAAAATAATATGGAAAGAAGTACCATATAGATGGATATCCGCTCATAACGGACGCGGGCCAATAAAAATTTGTGTCCATGTCGCCAGCCCAGCGAGCAAGGACAAGCGCGATCAAATGTTGGGAGATAAAAAGTAAGAAAATTCCGCCTGATAGAACCTGACCCCATGCCCACCGCCCGCGGACACCCCGATGGATGCGACGTGCCAAAAGCAAAATACCCCAGAAGATTTGCAGCACAAATGACGACAGCAAAACAGGTTCAACAACAGAGTTTCGGTAGACCAAACGAAATAAGTCTTGCATCTTGTTATAGGCGTCGACCCCGAACACACCCGATAGATGTGTGATAAAATGCAAGCTGATAAAGGCGCCTAAAAAGATAGCGTTCCAGCGGTGAAATTTTAACGTCGTCATCTTGATCTAACCTTTTGAAAGCTTGGCTCGGAACCAAGCGGCAGCTTTTGCGGCCTGTTCAGGCGGAGTTTCTGCAACTCCGAGATTTTGAATATCGGTCAGGCTTATTGCAGCCAGTTCTTTGCGCCATGCAGACTCGGCTCGCCACATCGAACGCGCGATGCCACAAGGGCGAGTATAGCTTTTAGGATCAACACCACTTGGCCCACATTTGCGAATTTCCGTACAGACAAAATGCCGCTCTGGCCCGTCTACCGCCTCGACGATTTGCAGCAAAGTGATGTCTGCTACAGGTTTGGCCAGCACATAGCCACCACGGGGTCCACGGCGAGATTCCACGATCCCCGCCAAAGAAAGCTTTTGAAGTTGTTTCGCCAGATACGGTTCCGGCAAATTAAAGAACTCTGCAATCAATTTGACGGGCAGTGGCCAGTCGGGTGGCATCATCGCCAACAATGAACATGAGTGGACGGCCCACTCTAAACCTTCGGTGTGCTTCATAATTCGGATATATATTGTCCGAATTATGCTCGTCAAGTAATTTATAGTGCACTTGCCTCGGGAGCACGTAGCAATACAAAGACTAACGGTTTTTATCCTTCAAGCGGCCCTCCAATAACCCTCGTTTTTGTCACAGGCGTTGCTTTCGTCGTAATCGTTGAAAAATTTTGTGCCACATACCCTTGGCAAAACTGTCTTTGATTTTGTCAGATTTTTGGCCGCTCGTAAAAAGCGGTCATTGGTGCAAGCTGCAGCAACAGTTAAATTTGGCCTCTGAACGGCCATTCCTTGCCATATGTTCGAAGCTCCGGTTTGGGCAATATGGGTGAATTCACCGCGCCGCGGACCTGCGTTCGTTTTGCCCAAGATGGGGCAGAGCGTTGGAGCGGTGGGTGATTCTGGCCGGCCCTATAGCGTTTCGCGTTCAACCCAAGCCATCAAACATCATCAAACGCGCCCAGCCTTTTGATTTCACGCAGTGTTAGATGGTGAAGGTTTGACGCGAAACGCCCAGGCCTTGCCGGTTGTGTTACGCTGCTGCGGTGGCCTCGATTTCGAACATCAGGCCGGGGATCGCCAGGCGGGCCACGCCAAGTAATGTCATAGGCGGGGCGCATTGAAACGGCCCGAAACGCATCCCGAGCAGGTCAAAGTTCCTGAGCGCCTCGTCTACGTCAGTTGCATAAACACCAAGTCGAATGACGTTGCCCAAGTTCATGCCGGCGTCAGCCAGCACGGCCTCCAGATTATCCAAAGCCAGTGCGATCTGGCTGCGCATATCCTCGGGATGTTGCGGATTGCCCGCGCCGTCGACGGCGGTTTGACCCGCGCAGATCAACTGGCGCGAAGGACCCTCGATCATCTCAGCCTGATTGTACCCAAGTTTCAAAGACCAGTCCCACGGATTTACCGGTGTGCGTTGCATCGTCAATCTCTCCTTGTTGACATCTGTGCATACCGGCTAAATCTAATTGGTGCCAAAAATTGGCACCAAAAGTGCTATGGTGAAAAAATGAATGTCAGACACCGACATGATAGCATCGTGCGCATGCTTCGCCGCAACGGAACCTCAACGATTGATGAGTTGGCTTGCGAGGTCGGCGTCTCCAGAAGAACCGTTTTGCGCGATATCTGCGCGCTGCGTGATGAGGGCTTTGTCATCCATTCCGAAACCGGACGTGGGGGCGGTGTGCAACTTGATCCGCAATCGATGCAAACGACCCCGCGCCTGTCGGTCGCCGAAGTCTTTGCCCTTTTGATTAGTGTCGCTGCAATGCGCGCGGCGCAAAACCTGCCGTTTTCCGATCTGGCGGATGCCGGTCTTGCCAAGATCGAAAAATCCTTGCCGTCAGACAAGGTGCGCGATCTGCGCCGGTTCCTTGATTGTCTACATATTGGTCAATTGTCGCCAAAGCAGGATTTGTCAGATCTGGGGCGCATTGATCCCGCATTGCTTCCGGCCTTCGAGACCGCATTTCTTGAACGACGCCACCTGAGGTTTGAATATAGCGACGCAAAAGGCGCCAAAACCAGCCGTGAAGTGGAACCGCAAGCCATGCTTATCTTGCAACCATTGTGGTACTTGGTTGGCTGGGATCCGATTAAAGATGATTTTCGACGGTTCCGCATGGACCGGATCAGCAAGCCAGAATGCATCACTGGCGCGCCGTTCCGCCAAAGGCATGTGCCATTTGAAGATGATGTCTGCCCGTACAAAGACCTGCCTCGCTAGT